>JAITMI010000193.1 GCA_031277435.1 Pseudomonadales bacterium | reverse complement strand
AGTAAAGCCAATGTCGTTATTGAAAGTGCAATGGGGCATTTCATGGTGTTCTCCTTGGCAAGTTTGGGGCTCGTCAGCGGGGATAATAACACCATGCGGTTTAATTCAAAGCAGCCTGCCCATGCGCTGGCCCATGCTCAGGCTTTGCCCGCTTTGCAGTTCATCCCAGGCCACCATGTTGGGGCCGAACAGGACGATGGCGGTGGAGCCGAGTTGAAAACGGCCTAATTCCAAGCCTTTTTCCAGATGTACCGGCGGCATGACCTGGCGGTAATCGTTCACTTGCACCTTGCCTTTGCCGGGCGCTACCTGGCCGGCCCAGACGGTTTCGATGCCGGCGACGATCATGGCGCCTACCAGGATCACCGCCATCGGGCCCGCTGGGGTGTCGAACAGGCACACGGCGCGTTCGTTGCGGGCGAACAGGGCATCGACGTTGTCGGTGGTGCGCTGATTCACCGAGAACAGGCGGCCTGGCACGTAGATCATCTCGCGCAAAGTGCCGCTGTGGGGCATGTGGACGCGGTGGTAGTCGCGCGGGGATAAATACACGGTGGCGAAATTGCCGCCGCGAAAGGGCGCCGCGCGCGCGGGGTCGCCGCCGAGTAGCGCGGTGAGGGAAAACTGTTTGCCTTTGGCCTGGAATACGCTGTCGCCGTGAATGTCGCCAGCGGCGGAGAGCGCGCCGTCGGCGGGGCTGACGATGGCTTGCGCGTCCGCCGCGATGGGGCGCGCGCCTTCGCGCAGCGCGCGGGTGAAAAAGGCGTTGAAGCTGGGGTACGCCTCAAGATCGGGTTCTTGCGCTTCGCGCATGTCTACCCGGTAGCGCCGCGCGAAGCGGCGGATGAAAAAATTCTTGAGCCAGGGCCGCGTGCTGGCCGCCAAACGGCCCACCAGGCGCGACAAGAGGTGCTGCGGCAAAAGGTACTGCAACAAAATAAACCACATGAGGCTGAGTTCCGATGAGGGATTCCGAAAATGTTTACGCCAGCGTAGCGATTGGCGTGTCGCTGAGATTGCCCCATTCGCCCCAGGAACCGGGATAGGCTTGCACGCGATGGCCGAGCAGTTTGGCGGCGAAATAAGTCAGTCCAGAA
This sequence comes from Pseudomonadales bacterium, assembly GCA_031277435.1. Lineage (GTDB taxonomy): Bacteria > Pseudomonadota > Gammaproteobacteria > Pseudomonadales > Pseudohongiellaceae > CAILUG01. The sequence goes on along the minus strand of JAITMI010000193.1, from coordinate 2,380 downwards.
CGGTGATGGGTTTGGCAATGGGTGATGATGCGCTGCCCAGGCTCAATGCCGGCCGCGGTGACTTTGCGCCGTAATTCGTCCAGCGGCCACAGGCGCAGATTGCGCTCGCGGTCCATCAATTGCAGCCAGTCGAGATTCACCGCGCCGGGAATATGGCCGGCGCGCGCGGAGCCGGAGCGCAGGCCGAGGTATTCTTCTTTGGAACGGGCGTCCCAGATCGTGATGTCGCGCTGGCCGAGCGCGGCCATGACGGTTTCGATATCGGCGATGGGTTCTGGATGCAGCGTCAGCTTCACCTGGCTTGGCTCCACGCGCCGGATCGCGTCCGTTACCGGGTGCCCTTCCTTGTGCCAGCTATGCAGCCCGCCATCGAGCAGGGAATAAGCATCATGGCCGATGACATCGAGCGTCCACAAAAAACGCCCGGCCCAGCCGCCGCCTTCGTCGTCGTAAGCCACGATGTGCTGGCCACGCCGGTAGCCGGTGCGCGCGAACACTTGTTCCAATTGCGCCAGTTCCGGCAGCTTGCCAGGGGCGGGCGGGGTGCCGCGGGTGAGTTCGGCGGGGTCGATGTGCTGCGCGCCGGGAATGTGCAGTTGCTGCCAGGTTGAGGACTGGCAGAGATCGACGATCAGGATATCAGGATCATCCAGATGCGCCGCGAGCGCGGCGGGTTCGAGCAAAAGGGGCAGGGCGGTCATGGAGATTTACGCGCTTGGGGTAAAGGCGCAATGCTACAGGTTATTGCGTATCAGCTCATAGCTTTGCATACGGCGCGGGTCAATTTTGCCCTGCTGTAGCGCCTCGCGCAGCGCGCAGCCGGCCTCGCCACGGTGGCGGCAGTCGCGGAAGCGGCAGGCGCCGAGCCAGGGCCGAAATTCCACGAAGCCTTCGAGCAATTGGCGCGCGTCGATGTGGCTGAGACCGAATTCGCGGATGCCGGGCGAGTCGATCAGCCGTCCGCCCTCCGGCAGATGAAACAGCCGCGCGGCGGTGGTGGTGTGGCGGCCCTTGTCCTCGCCCTCTGACAGCGCGCCTTCCAAGGTGGCGGCGCCGGGCAAAAGCGCATTGACCAGGGCCGACTTGCCCACCCCGCTTTGCCCCACGAAGATCGCGGTGGCCTGGCTAAGCCGCGCGCGCAAGTCCGTGAGCCCCTGCCCGCTCTTGCTGGAGACGCGCAGCGTGCCGTAGCCGAGCGCGGTGTAGAGATTGAGCAGGGCGTCCAGTTCCTCGCGCTGGGCGGCGTCATGGAGCAGGTCGCATTTATTGAGCAAGAGCAGCGGGCGAAAGCCGAAAGTTTCCGCCGCCACCAGGTAGCGGTCGATGAGGTTGTAATGCGGCTTGGGCTCCGGCGCGATGACGATCAGCATGGTGTCGATATTGGCCGCCACCGGCTTAAGCTCGCCGCTCTTGCTGGGGCGCGGCAAGAGCGAACGCCGGGGCAACAGCGCCAGCACCACGCCCGCGCCCGGCTCCATGCCGCGTTGCAGCACCACTTCGTCGCCGCTCACCAGCGCCTCCAGATTGCTGCGCTGAAAACAGCGCAGGATGTGGCCGTGCAGTTCGCCGCCGGAGACTTCCACGTCCACCTGCTGGCCAAAACGCGACAGCACCAGGCCGCGATAGGTGGCGGCGCCGGCGTCCTCCTGGGTGGCGTGAGCGTCCCGTTGCCGCTGGATACGGGCCAATTGCCGCTGGCTGAGCTGTTTTCTGGGCATCCCTGCATATTACGGGGGCGGGCTCTTTGCTACAATCCAGAGCTTACTTAGGAGCCAGGCCCGCATGGATAAAAAACAACATCTGATCTGGATTGATCTGGAAATGACCGGGCTGAGCCCGGACACCGACCGTATCATCGAAATCGCCACCATCATCACCAACACGGATCTGCAAGTGGTGGCGGAAGGGCCGGTAATGGCGATTCACCAATCCAAGGCCGTGATGGACGGCATGGACGATTGGAATCAGCACCACCACGGCATCAACGGCCTGATCGAGCGCGTCAAGGTAAGCCCTTACGACGAGGCGGCGGCGGAAAAGATCACGCAGAATTTCCTCGCCCAATACTGCGACCCGCGCTCCTCGCCCATGTGCGGCAACAGCATCTGCCAGGACCGCCGCTTTCTGGCGCGCTACATGCCCTCGCTGGAAGCCTTCTTCCATTACCGCAATCTCGACGTCAGCTCCATCAAGGAACTGGCGCGCCGCTGGCGGCCCGATCTGATGGACGCGCTCAAAAAGGAAGGCTCGCACAAGGCGCTGGAGGATATTCGTGATTCGATCAAGGAATTGCAGTATTACCGGGAGAATTTTTTTCTGACGCGCAGGCCGGGATAAATGAGATCGTGGAGGGGTCCGCGCTGGCGGTAGCTATGGCGAG
>JAITMI010000155.1 GCA_031277435.1 Pseudomonadales bacterium | reverse complement strand
GGGGATGTCGGTGACGATGGCGCGGTCGAAGCCGGCCAGCGCGTTCAATAATGAGGATTTGCCGGCGTTGGGCGCACCGGCCAGCACCAGGTGTAAGCCTTCGTGCAGGCTGACGCCTTGTTTGGCTTGTTTGAGCAGGGCGTCCAGGTTTTCTCGCAAGGCGTCCAGGCGCTGTGTTACGGACTCATCGGCCAAAAAATCCACGTCTTCGTCGGGGAAGTCGATGGCGGCTTCGACGTAGACGCGCAAGGCGGTGAGTTCACTCACCAGCGCGTTGACCGCGTTTGAGAAGTCGCCGCGCAGGGAGCGTAGCGCGTAGCGCGCGGCGGTGGCGGAGGCGCTGTCGATGAGGTCGGCGATGGCTTCGGCCTGGGCGAGGTCGAGCTTGTCGTTAAGAAACGCGCGTTCCGAAAACTCGCCAGGGCGCGCGGCGCGAGCGCCCCAAGCGATGAGTTGGGCGAGAATGAGATCCGCGACTACCGGGCTGCCGTGGATGTGAAATTCGATGACGTCTTCGCCGGTGAAGGAGCGCGGCGCCGGAAAATACAGAATCAAGCCTTGATCGAGCAGTTGGCCGTGTTCATCCGTGAAATTGGCGAACTGCGCCTGGCGCGGCGCGGGAGATAAACCGCCAAGCCGCTCACCCAGCGCGAGCGCCTTGGCGCCAGAAACGCGGATGACGCCGACGCCGCCTTTGCCCGCTGGCGTGGCCAGGGCGCAGATGGTGTCGGCGGCGGCGTTCATCGGGGGAGGCTCAAGATTCCTTGGCCGGCGCGGTGTCTATTTTGTGGGTGAAATACCACTGCTGCATGATGCCAAGCAGTGCGTTCACCAGGTAATAAAGCACCAGACCCGCCGGGAACCAGAGAAAGAAACCGGTAAAAAGTACCGGCATCCATTTCATCAATTTGGCTTGGGTGGGGTCGGAGGTTGGCATCGGCGTCATGTGCTGTTGCAGGAAGTAAGCGCCGCCCAAAAGCAGGGGCAGTACAAAATAACTGTCCATCATCGACAGATCGCGGTACCACAACATAAACGGCGCTTGCCGCAATTCCACGCTTTCGTTCAACACCCAATAAATGCCGAGAAATACCGGCATTTGCAGCAGCACCGGCAGACAGCCGCCGAAGGGATTGACCTGTTCTTTTTTCCACAATTCCATTTGCGCTTGCACGAATTTTTGTTTGTCGTCGCCGTAGCGCGCCTTTAATTGCTCGATTTTTGGTTGCAGTTTTTTCATCTTGGCCTGCGAGTAATACTGCTTGGCGGACAGCGGCAGGAACAAGGTGCGGATCACCACGGTGAGCAGAATGATGGCGACGCCGAAATTACCCACGAATTTATATATTAAACTGAGCAGCCAAAAAATTGGGTAAGCGACGAACCACAGTTTGCCGTAGTCGATGACCTGGCCAAGATTGGGCGCGATGGCGGCGAGACGTTCCTGATCCTTGGGGCCGGCCCAGAGCGAGGCGGACAGCGTGGCGCTTTGACCAGCGCCGATGGTTTGCGATGGGCCGACGAAGCGGATCAGGTATTCGCCGTTATTGTTTTTGCGTGTGCTGAAGGTGTTGCTTTGATCGGCGGCGGGAATCCAGCCGCTGAAAAAATAATGCTGCGAAAAACCGATCCAGCCGCCTTGCATGACGACGGGATCGACGCCGTCATCAAGGTCGCCGAAATCTGCCTTGATGTAGGGATCATCGGGCGAAGTCATGGCGGCGCCGAGGAAGGTGCGCACGCCAAAACCCTTGGTGCTGCTGGGGTCGGCGCTGCCGTCGCGTTTGAGCTGGCCGTAGAGGTTGAGGTTGAGCGGCGCGGCGCCACGGTTTTCAACCAAATAGTCAAGATCGATCAAATAATCATCGGCGCGAAAACGGTAGCGTTTGATGAGGTTGACGCCATTGCTGCTGGCGCTGAGATCGACGCTGAGTTCGCCTTCATTTATGGAATAACTGGTTTGCGCGCTGCTGTAACGTGGCCGCCCGGCGGCGCTGGCATCGGGGCCATTGGGGCCGACGAGGCCGCTTTGCGCGACATAGACCATGCTGGTGTCGTTGCGCAGGAGGTGAAAGGGATTGTCCGGCGTATCGAGCGCGGTGGGGAAATTGCGCAGACGCACCCCAACGATGTCGCCGCCGCCGAGGTCGATCGTGACTTCTTGCAGCGGCGTCAGCACCGTAATCAAGGAGGCCGCCGTAAGCGCCGCGGTCTGCGCGGGGGCGGCGCCTTGCGTCACCACGGGCAGATCGTCCGCGCCGTTAGAGACGTTGTTGCCAGAGACGTTGCTGCCAGAAATGTTGGCGCCCGGCACGTCGCTGGTATTGGGCACTTCCGCCTGGCTGCTCTGGGTAACCGGCGCGGGGATGACGGGGGGATTGTCTTCCCGCCAGGCGAGCAACAATAAGTAGCTGACGATGGCCAGGGCGAGGACGATCAGATTGCGCTTGTGATCCATGAATGAGTCAACGTGGTATCAGAGTGGTCGTATAAATATAAATAAGTGTGCCATCAGCGCGCCGGGCGGGGCTGCGGCACTGGGTCAAAACCGCCTTCGCACAAAGGATTGCAGCGGCAGATGCGCGCCGCGCCAAGTAGCGAGCCGCGCCAGGCGCCGTGGCGGATGATGGCTTCGTGCGTGTAACGTGAACAGCTTGGGTAGAAACGGCACTGGTTGCCGAAGATCGGGCTCAGCCAGCGCCGGTAGCCGGCGATGAGCGCCAGCAAGGCGCGCGCGCCCAGCGATGGCTGGCTTACGGTTGCGGTGCTTGGGGAGTGCCTGAGCATGGTGTTGACTCTTGTGGTGTGAGTTGCCGGGGTGAGCCGCCGTGAGCGCCAGCGGTGGCGCGGGTAACGGCGCGGGCGGCCTTGCGCGTCAGCTCGTCCAGCAGGGTGTTGGCCAGCGCGATGATCGCAGGATTGTCCAGGTTCGACAAACCGGGGCGCGCCATGAACACCATGTCGAGCGCCGCGAGGGCGGCGGCGCGCTGGCGGAAGGTTTCGCGCAACAGCCGCTTGATACGGTTCCTGCTGACCGCGCAACCGGCGTTTTTCTTCGACACCACCAGGCCGATCCTGGCCTGGGTTTGCTGGGTGCGGGCGGCAAGGATCAACAGCGCGGGCGCGGAAACCTTGAAATCCGCGGCCTTGAACACCGCGCCATAATCAGCCGCCTTTAAGAGACGCTGCGCCTTGGTGAAGCGCCGCCCGGCGGAATCTTGCTGGTCCAGAGGCAAGGCGAGTCTCCCCAGCCATCCCGGCGCGATGGCGCCGCCACAAGCCGGCGGTCATCAAAACGCGCGCGGCGCCTCAGGCGCTCAGCCGGATGCGGCCCTTGGCGCGGCGGCGCGCCAGAACCTGGCGGCCTTTCTTGGTGGCCATGCGGGCGCGGAAGCCGTGGGTGCGCTTGCGCTTGATGGTGCTGGGCTGGAATGTACGTTTCATGGTGGTTC
>JAITMI010000144.1 GCA_031277435.1 Pseudomonadales bacterium | reverse complement strand
ATGGCGGCGCGTAGCAGGCGTTGGCCTTCTCCTTTGCCGCACCAAGCGGCTTCAATGCCGATGCCGAGCACGCAGCGGTGCAGCATGGTGGTCAGTGGCGAGCCGGTCAGATCGACGTGGCCGATGATGGCGCTGCCGTTTTCGTTCCATAACGCGAAACAGCGCGCCCATGACAGCTCCGTCAGCGCCAGCGTGAAACCAAAAGGATCGGGGCCTTTCGGCCCTTCTGGCGCGCCGGGGGTAAAGGGCATGAAGTGCAGGCCATCGCGGCCCGACTCTTGCCGCAAACGCGCGAAATGCTCGCGAAATAGCGGCATTTGGTCTATCTCTAACAGCGTGATGGCGAGCGCTTGTTGCATAAAAATCTCACAAAATTTGCTTGCGCAGCCGCAGCGAATTGCCGATGACGCTGACCGAGGACAAGGCCATCGCCGCCGCGGCGACAACCGGCGACAATAAAACACCAAACCAAGGATACAAGACTCCGGCGGCGAGCGGCAGCGCGGCGGCGTTGTAAAGAAAGGCCAATAGCAAATTCTGGCGGATATTGCGCATGGTCGCTTGCGACAGATGCCGCGCTTTGAGCAAGGCGCGCAAATCACCGCCGAGCAAGGTTACATCCGCGCTGGCGATGGCGACGTCGGCGCCCGGCCCCATGGCGATGCCAAGGTCGGCGGCGGCCAAGGCCGGCGCGTCGTTCACGCCATCGCCAATCATCGCCACCACCTTGCCTTGCGATTTGAACCGTTCGATTACGGCGGCTTTTTGCGCGGGTAATACTTCGGCTTCCACCTCATCGATGCCGAGGCGGCGCGCCACGGCCAGGGCGGTGGCGCGGTTGTCGCCGCTCAGCATCACCACTTGTAGCCCTTCAGCGCGCAAGCCTTGCAGCGCCGCGAAAGCGGTGGCTTTGATTGGATCGGCAATGGCGCAAAGCCCGCCAATTTGCTGGCCGCATCCGATGTAGATCACCGTTGCGCCTTCTTGGCGCAGTGCATCCGCCGCCGCTGACAAGGGTGTGGTATCGATGCCCTGCTCGCGCAGAAACGCGGCGGAACCAAGCGTGATGTGTTCGCCTTCGACCACGCCAAGCACGCCTTTGCCGGGTGGTGAATCGAAATTTTTGGCGCTGGGAATTGATAATTGTTTTTGCCTGGCCGCCGCCACCACGGCTTGCGCCAAGGGATGTTCGGCAAGCTGTTCCAGCGCGGCGGCGCGGCGCAACAAGTCTTGTTCCTCGAAACCCGGCGCGGCGATGAGCTGGGTCAGCGTGGGTTTGCCTTCGGTAAGCGTGCCGGTTTTGTCGAAAATCAGCGTATCGACTTGTTCCAGCCGCTGTAGCGCTTCGGCGTGCTTGATCAGCACGCCCACGCTGGCGCCCTTGCCAACGCCGGCCATGATCGACATCGGCGTGGCCAGCCCCAGCGCGCAAGGACAGGCGATGATGAGCACCGACACGGCGGCGATCAGGCCATAGGCAAAACGCGGCTCTGGCCCCCAAAAGGCCCAGGCGATGAAAGTAAGCGCGGCGATCAGAATCACCGCCGGCACGAACCAGCCGGATACGCGATCGCTGAGGCTTTGAATCGGCGCGCGCGAACGTTGCGCGGCGGCTACCAGTTGTACGATGCGCGCCAGCATCGTATCAGCGCCGACTTTTTCGGCGCGGATTACCAGCGCGCCGCTTTGGTTGAGCGTGCCGCCCGTCACGCGCTCGCCTTTGGCGCGCGTCACCGGCATGGACTCACCGGTCAACATTGATTCATCCAGCGCCGAACGGCCCTCCTCCACCATGCCATCCACCGGCACCGTTTCACCGGGGCGCACGCGCAAGATGTCGCCAACTTGTACCGCGTCGATGGCGACATCTTCTTCCGTGCCATCGGGCGCGATGCGGCGCGCGGTTTTCGGCGCCAGTTTCAACAAGGCGCGGATGGCATCGGCGGTTTGTTCGCGGGCGCGCAATTCCAATACCTGGCCCAAGAGCACCAAAACGATGATGACGGCGGAGGCTTCAAAATACACCGCCACCGTGCCATCACTGGCGCGGAAAGCCGCTGGAAACAGCCCCGGCGCCAAGAGCGCCGCCACGCTGTAAAGCCAGGCTACGCCAGTGCCCAGCGCGATCAGCGTAAACATGTTCAAGCTGCGATTGACGAGCGAGGCCCAGGCGCGCACGAAGAAAGGCCAGCCCACCCACCACAGCACCGGCGTCGCCAGCAGAAATTGCAGCCAATGCGAGACTGGCATCGGAATAAGCTCATGCAGCGCCGGGAATAAATGCGCGCCCATTTCCAGCACGAAAACCGGCAGCGCCAGCGTCAAAGCAAGCCAGAAACGCCGCGACATATCACGTAATTCCGGGTTCGGCGCGGGATCAGCCAAGGCGACCAAAGGTTCCAGCGCCATGCCGCACAGCGGGCAAGCCGCCGCTATTTCGCGCCGTATTTCCGGGTGCATTGGGCAGGTCCAGAACGCCGTTTCCAGAACTGGCGCGGCGGATTCGCTCCGTGCCTGCGTTTTTGGCGCGGCGCTGGAATTGGCGGCAAGATAGCGCTCTGGCTCAGCCTCGAAACGCGCCTTGCAGCCGGCGCAGCAAAAATAAAAAGTCTGGCCCGCATATTCGGCGCGATGCTCCGCCGTGGCGGGGTCAACGCTCATGCCGCAGATGGGGTCGATTGCTCCACTGGTGTGTTTATGTACTTCGCGCGAGGCCATAAGACTCCCTGTTTTTTGAACTGGCACCGAATTGGAATATGGTAGCATTGGCCGCTTACCCCGGCGCGCGCCGCCGCATGATGGCACCGCACAAATGGAGATTTGCCTTGCTACCGATACAGTCCGAACCCTTGCGCGCGCTTATTCAAGCGCGGCGCTTCGATCAAGCTCTTGTCCAGGCTCAGGCCGAGTTGCGCGACAACATGCACAAGTTCACGGCGTGGTCGGATCTGGCCGCGGTTCATTACGCGGCTGGCCGGCTCGATAAGGCGCAAGCCGCGCTCGACGAGGCGATTCAGCGCTTCAATCAGTATTCGTTCCTGTTCTGCCTGCGGGCCTATGTGAAACACCAGGCCAAGGACTACGACAGCTCCCTGAACGATCTGCGCGAAGCGGAACGCCGCGCGCCCGAGGATATCTCGATCCTGAACAACCTCGCCGCCGCGCTAATGGATCTGGAGAAACATGAGGAAGCGATTGGCTATCTGCAACGGGTGCTGGCCGTCGATCCAAAATACAAGGATGCGCTCACGAATTTATCCGCGATCTACATGAAGTTGAAGCGCGTTGACGAAGCCATCGGGATCACCGAAAAACAATTGTCGCTGATGCCGGACGACCCCGATATTTATCTCTCGCTCTTGAATCAATTGCGCGGTGGCGGACGTCTCAGCCGCTTTCGGGAGTTGTTCGATCCACAGCGGACGCGCCACGCCTTCGCTACCGCGAACCGCCCCGAAACCTTCAACGCGCTGACCTACATTGATGATCCCGCCTGGCACTTGGCGCTGGCGCGGCGGCAAGCGCTGAGGGTTGCGCATTATCCGCTTGCGCCGCCACCAGAGCGCGTCGCGTCGCGGCCACGCATCGGCTATTGGTCCTGCGATTTTTATGACCATGCGACTTCGCAATTGATCACCGAGGTTTTTGAATTGCATGATCGGAATAAATTCGAGATTTTTATCCTCTCCTACGGCGTGCTCAAGGGTGACGCGGCGGAACTGCGCATCAGGCAAGGGGTGGAACATTTTCTCGACTTCAGCGCGGATTCCGACGCGGAGGCGGTGGCGCGCATCGCCGCGCTTGATCTCGATATCCTGGTGGATCTTAAGGGATACACCGGTTCCACGCGCATGGCGGTTCCTTTCGCGCATCCGGCGCGGGTGGTCGTAAGCTGGCTGGGTTACCCTGGCAGCCTTGGCAACGACAAGATTGATTACATCCTCGGTGACAAAGTGGTCACTCCGCCCGGCTGCGAGCCGTTCTACGACGAGAAGATTCTAGCCTTGGCGGGCAGTTATCAACCAAACGACTCAAAACAGAAGGTGGCGCGGGCCTTGCCACGGGCGGCTTATGAGTTGCCGGAGGATGCCATTGTATTGGCGGCCTTCAACGCGGTGCACAAGATCACCCCGGAAATATTCGATATCTGGATGCGGGCGCTGCGGCGCAATGAAAGGCTGTATCTGTGGCTGTTTTCGCAGCAGGAATTTTCTTTCCAGCAATTGCGGCAAGAGGCGCGGCAACGCGGCGTGGACGAACGGCGGCTGGTCCTTGCCGGCGTATTGAAACGCCCGGAACATATCGCCCGCTACCAGGTGGCCGACCTCGCCCTCGATTGCTTTCCTTATGGTTCCCATACCACTGGCAGCGACGCGCTACGCAGCGGCTGCCCCCTGCTCGCGCTTGAGGGCCGTTCCTTCGCCGCGCGAGTTTCCGCCAGCCTGCTGAGCGCGGTTGATCTGCCCGAGCTCATCACCGGCTCGCCCGAAGCCTACGAGGCCAAACTGATGGAGCTGACGG
>JAITMI010000132.1 GCA_031277435.1 Pseudomonadales bacterium | reverse complement strand
GCAACTTCGACAATTCGCCGCAACTCTACGTACCCAAAATCTATTGGGACCACTGCCGCCAGAACGTGATGGTGGCCGAGCGCATCTACGGCATCCCGGTGAGCCAGGTGGCGGAAATCCGCGCCGCCGGCATCGACATCAAACGGCTGGCGGAAACCGGGGTGGAGATTTTCTTCACCCAGGTGTTCGAGCACAGCTTTTTCCACGCTGACATGCACCCCGGCAACGTCTACGTATCGCGCGAACGGCGCGAGCAGCCGCAATACATCGCGCTCGACTGCGCCATCATCGGCACGCTGAGCAAAGACGATCAGCACTATCTGGCACGCAACCTGCTCGCCATCTTCAAGCGCGATTACCGCCGCGTGGCTGAACTGCATGTGGAATGCGGCTGGGTGCCGCCGGATACGCCGGTGCCGGCCTTTGAATCCACCATGCGCGCGGTGTGCGAACCGATTTTCCAGAAGCCCTTGAGCGACATCAGCTTTGGCCAACTGCTGTTGCAACTCTTTCGCACCGCCAGCCGCTTCAACATGCAGGTGCAGCCCTCACTGGTGCTCTTGCAAAAAACCCTGCTCAACGTCGAAGGGCTGGGCAAGCAGCTCTACCCCGAGCTCGACTTGTGGCAAACCGCGCTGCCCTTTCTGGAACGCTGGCGCGCGCGGCGGCTATCGCCCTTCACCCAGCTCAAACAACTGCGCGAACGGCTGCCAGAATGGCTGGAACAAGCGCCCGAATTGCCGGATCTGCTCTACAAAGCGCTGCAAGAACAAGGCAAGACGCCGGCGCAACTCTACGCCATGCAAAGCCGCTTGAGCGAACTCGAAGCGCGAGGCCGCCGCTGGGAGCGCCTCGCCATCGCCTTGGCGGGGGCGTTGGCAGCGCTGCTCTTGTGGCAAGCGGTACGCTGAAAAGCGGCAGGCTTTACGCTGAAAAAGCGCGCGCTTTTCCGTATGTTGGCGGAAATAAGGTATGCTTAGACCCTTTCGCGGCGCCGTGAGGCCCGCTATTGAATCATTCAGGAGCCGCTTATGGGCGCTTTTGGTATTTGGAAACTGCTTATCCTGCTGGGTATCGTATTCGTGGTATTCGGCGGCAAGAAATTGAAAAATCTTGGCTCCGATCTGGGTCATGCCATTCAGGGCTTCAAAAAGGCCATGGATGAAGGCAAGACGCCCGAAGACGGCGCGCCGCCAGCGGAAGGGCAAAATGCCGCGCTGAAATCCGGCTCCAGCAAGGACGCCGACTAAGTGCAGCACTGGCTCGACGCGGTACATTTCGACGCCAATGGCCTGGTGCCGGTGATCGCGCAGGATTGGCAAAGCGGCATGGTCCTGATGCAAGCCTTCGCCAACCGCGAGGCGCTGAGCTTGGCGCTGCAAGAGAACCGCGCCATCTACTGGTCGCGCTCCAAGCAGCGGCTCTGGCGCAAAGGCGAAGATTCCGGGCACATACAGGTATTGCACGAACTGCTCTTGGATTGTGACGGCGACAGCCTTATCTACGTGGTGGAACAGCTTGGCGGCATTGCCTGCCACACGGGCCGCGCCTCCTGCTATTACCGCCGGCTGTTGCCAGAGGGGCGCTGGCAGGACTTCGGCGAGGTGCTGAAAACGCCAGAAGTGATCTACGGCGATTCGCGCTAGGCTCCCCCCCAAGAATTGAACGAAAGTACTGAATGACATGAGTGATACGCTGAACCAGCTCGCCGCCATCATCGCCGCGCGCAAGGGCGCCGACCCGGCAACGTCCTACGTGGCGCAGCTTTTTCAGCGCGGGCTCAACAAGATTTTGGAAAAAGTGGGCGAGGAAGCCGTGGAAACCATCCTCGCCGCGCGCGACGTGGAGCAGGGCGCCGACCAGGCCAAGCTGATCCACGAAACGGCGGACCTATGGTTTCACAGCCTGGTGATGCTGGCACAGTTGGACCTCGGCCCCGAACAGGTATTAGCGGAATTGGAACGCCGTTTCGGCATGTCCGGGCTCGACGAAAAGGCCGCGCGCGGCAAGTAAACACATTTATTGCGGGAGTTTGATTATGGGCACGTTCAGTTTATGGCATTGGATAGTGTTACTGGTGGTAGTGGTTTTGGTGTTCGGCACCAAGAAACTGGGCAACCTGGGCTCTGACCTCGGCCACGCCATCCAAGGCTTCAAAAAAGCCATGGACGAAGGCAAAACCGACGCACCGCCAGAGCAGCTCAGCAATGACTCGGAGCAGGGCGGCGCCACGGTCGCGGCGAAGGCCGAACACGCGGACGAAAAACCCTGAGCCGGCGCTGATTTCCTATGTTTAACGGTAGTCTTGTCGAATGGATCGTGGTGGGCATCGTCGCGCTGCTAGTGCTCGGCCCGGATAAACTGCCCGGCGCGGTGCGCACCGCGGCGCTGTGGATTGGCCGCTTGCGCCGCAGTTTCAACACCATCAAGCAGGACATCGAGCGCGAAATCGGCGCCGATGAAATCCGCCGCCAGTTGCGCAACGAAGAAATCATGGAGAAATTCCGCAACGCCCAGGCGCAGATCAAAAACACCATCAAGGACGTGGAACGCAGCGCCGAAGACATCAAAAAAAGCGTCGAACTGGAAGCCCAGGCCGCCGCCGGCCTGCCTCCCCCGCGCGAAAAACCGCCCCTGTCCGACGCCGACGCGCTCAGCGCCGATCAGGATTCCGCGCTGGTGAAAGCGCCAGCGGGTACGCCAGCGCAAGATGCCGCCAGCACGCAACCCGCCAACACTCCATCCTGATTCAGGGCCACTCGCTTGAACGACACCAGCAAAAACCCCAGCGCCAGCGATACGGATCACGATCCCAAGGAACTGCCGCTGGTTTCCCATTTGGTGGAACTGCGCGACCGCCTCTTGCGCAGCGTGGCGGCGATCTTCATCGTATTCCTGTGCCTGATCGCCTGGGCCAACGACATCTACGAATTCGTCTCCGCCCCGCTTACCAGCGTGCTCGACGCCGCTGCTGGCGAACACATCATCGCCACCCGCCCGCTCGATCCTTTTTTGGCGCCGTTCAAGCTCACCTTCATGCTGGCGCTATTCATCTGCATTCCTTACGTATTGCACCAGGCCTGGGCTTTTGTATCGCCCGGTTTATATAAAAACGAAATCCGCATCTCGCTGCCCATCATCGTCTCCAGCGTGATTCTGTTTTATCTGGGCGTAGCGTTTTCTTACTTCATCGTGCTGGGTTTTTTGTTTGAATTTTTCACCAATATCGCGCCCAGCGTAGTTACGGTGACACCTGACATTTCCGCCAATCTCGACTTCGTGATGAGCATGTTCCTCGCCTTCGGCCTGGTGTTCGAAATTCCGGTGGCCACGGTGCTGCTCGTCATTTCCGGCGTCACCACGCCAAAAGCGCTGGCGGAAAAGCGCTCCTACGTCATCATCGGCTGCTTTTTAGCCGCCACCGTCCTCACCCCGCCCGACCCCTTCTCACAGTCGATGCTGGCAATTCCCATGTGCCTCTTGTACGAAGTCGGCATCATCGCCAGCCGGTTTTTTTACCGCCCGGATAAAGACAACGACGCCGCGGAAGAAAAACCAGCGGCGTGAGTTTTTGAATAAAAACCGGCATAGGCCAGAATGTTGGTATCGAGCGCCAGCTTCACGCCTCATCCTCATAAAGCTCATCGCGCGACCAGCGCCCTACATCGCTCACGTCTTGAGTAGCGAGCCGCCGCAACAACAACTCACGGGCAGTAGAAGTAATGGCGGCATTGCGCCCAGCCGGCACGATGCGGGCCACGGGTTTGCCGTAGTTGGTAACGACATAACTGGCGCCCTCGCGTACTTCGCGCAACACCACAGAGAAATTGCGGTTGGCGTCCGCCGCCGAGATCAAGTGTTCCATGGCCGTATCAAACAAGGTAGTGATGTTGCCTAACATATAAACTTCCGCCTCCCGCCACAAGGGCTATCGATACAGATAGAGCCCCAACATAGTACAGAGATCGCATTGGCGCGAAAAAATCTATCTAACTGGCCAGCACCGCCTTATGTATCAGCAAATGCCAACTAGTACGGCCAATCAGGAATTGTTTGACTTCCCATTTCAGCAAATCCAGCCAAAGGCATAGAGTGGACCGGTTCCAGCCCCAACACGCAAATTCCAACTAGCCTGCCGGCCTTCGATCCTGCTTAAATACCGCCGCCACTTCGGAGACCTTGTTTGAGACGCTCCCCGTATTTCGTCATCACGTTCTGCGTGCTGCTATTGGCTGGCCTCGATGCCCAAGCCCAGTGCCCGCCATTGAACGCGCTTTACCCCCTGGACGCCGCCGGCTGGGATGCCATGCGCCCGCAAATCGAGCGGCGGATGCCCGACTGCCTCAGTAGCGCGGAATACTTCGCCCTGCTCGGCGCCGCCCGGCTCAACGGCGGCGATTTGCCCGGCGCGCTCGAAGCGCTCGAACGCGCCCTCTTGATCGACCCCAGCCACGGCGCCGCCCAGCTCGATTACGCCGAAGCCCTGCACCAAAGCGGCCAACTGTTTGCCGCGCTCGAACTCAATCGCGGCCTGCTCGAACGCCGCGACTTGCCAGCCAATCTGCAACCCATGCTGCGCGCCCGCCAAGAACTGTGGAACCGCGAACGCCGCCGTTTCAGCCTGCTCGGCGAACTGGCGGCGGGCTACGACAGCAACCTCAACGGCGCCCCCGCCTCCAGCGAAGTGGTGCTCACGCTCTCGGGCGAATCCGTCACGCTTACGCTCAACCCCGATTTTCAGCCGCAAGAAGGCGCTTACGCCAATACCCGCGTGGTGGCGTCTTATTCCGTACTCAGCAATGAGGACCGCCAGGACCTGCTACTGTCGCTACGCAGCCGCGCCAGCGCCGACCACGCCTCCGACCTCACCCAGCTCGATTGGCGCTATGGCTACACCCGCGACTTCTATCCAGGCTGGACCTCGCGCCTGGGCTGGGAAGTCACCGGCGGCACCAGCCACCTTTTATATGGCGGCAGCCCGCTGTACAGCGTGTTGGATTTGCGCAACCGCCTGCTCTTGCGCCGCGAGATCGGCTGCTCGCCGCTGTTTGAAATCGCCGCTCAATATCAGCGCTATCACGGCCAAAGCATCATCAGCGGGGTGGAATCCAGCCTCGGCGGCGGCTGGCTATGCCAAAGCGCCACGGGCCGCTCGACGCTGGAACTGCAAGCGGGCTACCTGCGCAACGACGGCACCGACGCCTCCCGCCCCGGCGGCGACCGCCAAGGCTGGCGCCTGCAAGCGCACTGGCAATACCAACTCGGGCAGGGTGCGCTTGATTTCGACGCCATCTACGCCCGCCTCGACGACCAGCTCGGCTACAGCCCCCTGCTCAACAACGGCGCCGCGCGCGACATCGACAACTACCAGCTCCGCCTGCAATACCAATACCCCTTCACCGCCAGAGCACGGTTTTTCACCCGCCTCAATTACCAGAACCAAAACAGCAACCTGGTACCCTTCCGCAATGACGGCACGGCGTTTGAGCTGGGCTTGCGTTATCAGTTCTGAACGGGAAGCATTGCGAGGCTGATTGCAATTGCTCAAAATGCGCTCAATGCAATCTCATGCTAAAGAGCGCCAGCAATGCCATCCATCACCATCCGTAACGTCCCCGAAGAAGTGCACCGCGCCATTCGTGTCCGCGCAGCCACTCATGGCCACAGCGCCGAGGCCGAAATCCGCGACATTCTGGAACAAGCCGCGAAACCCGAAGGGCGTCTCAAATTGGGGACTTTACTGAGCGCCATTGCGCGCGAAGCGGGCGGCTTGACCGATGCCGAGGCGGAGCATTTCAACCAACTGCGCGACAAAACCCCGGCCAAGCCGCCGAGCTTTGCATGATACTTGTCGACACCAACGTCCTTTCCGAGTTATGGAAAATTGCGCCGGCTGCCAATGTGCTGAATTGGATCGACGCGCAAGCAGTTGAAACCCTATATCTTTCCGCCATCACCGTAGCCGAGCTGCGTTTTGGCTTAGCGACAATGCCGCAAGGCAAGCGGCGTACGATCTATCAGGAACGTCTGGAGCGGGAAGTATTGCCCGCGTTCACGGGCCGGGTGTTGCCCTTCGACCTTGGACGCCTCACAAGCCTATGCCGCGCTGATGGCGCAGGCAAAGGTAACAGGCAAAGCCATCAGCATGGCCGATGGCTATATTGCCGCTACCGCGCTCGCTCGCGGC
>JAITMI010000102.1 GCA_031277435.1 Pseudomonadales bacterium | reverse complement strand
GAACCACCTGATCCCATCCCGAACTCAGCAGTGAAACCGCTCAGCGCCGATGGTAGTGTGGGGTCTCCCCATGTGAGAGTAGGTCATCGTCAGGCATCTATCCCTAAACCCCGCTCCGGCTTGCCTGAGCGGGGTTTTTTATTGCTCCATCGGCCAATCGGCAGTTTGAAAAGAAAGTAGTCGCCGGAAGGTCTTTTACTCGGCTAGGCTTGCCGCGGATTATTCTAGTGTCTTGTCAAGATATGACGCTAAGTTGCCAGAATTTCGCCAGAATTCCCCGTCCATTGTGATCCATTGTGAAGGAAACGAGGAATTTTAAAGAAGCCGCTACAACTTTACTTTTTGCTGGGTTGCAGAACTGGTATTGTTTCGCAATTGCAATGAAGTGTACTTCCCGTTCACATTTCAGCCTCTACGCTAGACGGAAATCCAATGACTCGGTATACGATGATGACTAACAAATCTGGGCTGGCAGCCGTCTGTCTCTCGCTGCTTTTGGCCGCTTGTGGTGGTGGCGGTGAAGCCGCCCGCGGCGGCTTTGGTCAGAATAACGCCATACCCGCGGTTGAAGCCGTAAAAGCCATTGTGGGCTCCTTGCCGCTCGAAGACCGCGTGACTGGCCGCGTTATCGCGCGTAACCAGACGGAGATTTATCCGGAAGTTTCAGGAATGATCGTCGAAGTCTTCGTCGAAAACGGTGACGAAGTAAAAGCCGGCGATCCCCTGTTGCGGATGCGTGACGATGAGTTCTCGGAGCGCTATCAGCAGGCTCTTTCCGGCTACGAAGTCTCCAGAGCGCAAACCCAGCAGGCGCGCGCCAATCTGGGGCTCGTTGAAAGCCAGGTACAGCGCACGGAAAGCCTGGTAGAGCGTAATCTCGAAAACAACGTCAACCTGGAAACGGTGCGTTCGCAATTGACCATCGCGCAAGCGGATCTTGACCTGCGTCTGGCCCAGGAAAAACAAGCGAAGTCGGTGGCCGATGAGCGCCTCCTGCAACTGCAAAACGCCACGATCCGTTCGCCAATCAGTGGCACGGTTGGCCAGCGCAATGCCGAAGTAGGGCAATTGGCCAGCGCCTCCACCCGCCTTTTTGTGGTGGGTGAGCTCAGCGAAATGCGCATCGAGTTGATGCTCAGTGATCGCACTCTGGATCACATTGGCGTGGGCGTACCCGTCAGCGTCAGCTCCACCAGTTGGGAAGATGGCAAGACATTGACCTCGGCGATTTCTCGCATTTCGCCGTTCCTGGATGCCACCACCATGCGCACCCAAGCCTTCGTGGAATTGGAAAACGACCAAAGTTTGCTGCGCCCCGGCATGTTCGTAACGGTAGATATCCGTTATGGCGAAAGCGCGCAATCCGTTCTCATCCCCAACAGTGCGCTTTACCGCGACCCCCAGACCGGCATAGAAGGGGTTTATATCGTGGCGGACTCACAGAATTCCGCTGGCGCCACGCCGGCTACGGGCGCCGAAGGCGTAGGCATTTTGTCGCCGCCGCGTCCGATCAGCTTTATCCCCGTCCAAGTTCTTGCCACTGGCCGTATGGCCGCCGCCGTCAAAGGCATCAATGAAGGTGATACGGTGGTTACCGTTGGGCAAAACCTCTTGCGCAACGGCGCCAAGGAAGTGCAGGCGCGCCTCTTGCCCTGGGATAGCATGATGGAGTTACAGGAGTTGCAAAAAGAAGATATGCTCGAGGTCATTGAGCAAAGCCGCGAAGCAATCAGCCGCTCCTAAGCGTATATCCTGACGCGCCCGCACAGCACAAAGCGAAATAGCACAAAGGGAATCCCCTCATGTCCATAGTTTCAGGCTCGATTCACCGCCCCGTCGCCACCACGATGGCGTTTCTCATCATCATCGTGATGGGCATGATGGGTTTTCGCTATCTGCCCGTCGATTTGCTGCCGGAGCTTGAAGTCTCGGAACTGTCGGTTCAGGTGAATTACCCCAACGTCGGCCCCGAAGAAATGGAGCTTTTGATCACGCAGCCGCTGGAAAACCAGCTGTCCGTGGTGTCGAACCTTGAACGTATCAGTTCCCGTTCCAGCGAAGGCTCAAGCCAGGTGAACCTGCGTTTCATCCGTGGCACGGACCTGGACGAAGCAAGCAACGAAGTACGCGAAGTGCTGGACCGCGTGCGTAACAGCTTTCCGGAAGAAGCCGACCCGCCGCGCATCAACAAGTTCAACCCCGATAACCAGCCGGTAGCGATGGTGGCCGTGCAGTCTGAACGGGATCTCACGCAACTTACCACGATTCTTGAACGCGATATCCGCAAGCGCTTCGAGCAGATTCCCGGCATCGGCTCCATCGACGTATGGGGCGGGCTTAACCGGCAAATTCATATCGATGTGATGCGTGACCGCCTCTTGGCGACTGGCTTGACCATGGACGACATCGTCACCGCCATCCGCAGCGCCAGCGTTACCTCGCCCGGCGGCAACGTACAACGCGGCATCAGCGAGCTTTATATCCGCGCCCGCGGCGAATACACCAGCCTGGATGAAATCAGCAATACGGTGATTCGTACCGTCAATGGCGTACCCCTGCGCGTCAGTGACGTCGCTACCGTGAGCAACGCGCAATCGGACATCAGCCGCTACGTCGAAATCGACGACGTGCCGATGCTGCGCCTGGCCTTGCGCAAGCAAACTGGCGCCAATACGGTAGAAGTGTCGAGAGCCGCGGCGCGGGTGGTCGAGCAGCTCAATGCCGAGCGGCCCGACATGAATTTCATTCTGATGAATGACCAGAGCACTTACATTCAGGAATCCATCGATAGCGTAAAAGAAGCCGGCATCATCGGCGGCCTCCTGGCCATCGTCATCGTGTGGTCATTCTTCCGCAGCATTTCGGCCACCTGGATCATGAGCACGACCATTCCGGTCTCCGTCATCGCTACGTTCGCGCTACTGTATTTGAGCGGCCTCACCTTGAACCAGATGAGTTTTGGCGGCTTGGCGCTGGGGATAGGCATGATCGTGGATGACGCGATCGTGGTGATCGAAAACATCGTCAGGCACCGCCGTAGCGGGCAGTCCATGGTCGCCTCCGCCATCATTGGCACCAATCAGGTGGCGGGCGCGGTAATCGCCTCTACTTTGACCACTTGCGTGATCTTTCTGCCCGTAGTTTTCATGCAGACCACTACCGGCGCAATGTTCAAGGAGCTGGCGCTGGTAGTAGCCTTTTCCTTGATGTGCTCCTTGCTGTCCTCGCTGACTCTGGTGCCGATGCTGGCCAGCCGCTTCCTCGCCGATCATCATGAGCATAAGCGCGCTGACGGCAAACCCGGCCTGATGGAGCGAGCCTACGAGCGTTATGGGATCATCATTGGCTGGGCCCTGGATAACCGTGGAACTGTTCTAGGCGTTACCACCGCCATGCTGGTTCTGGCGCTCTTGGGTTCTCGCTGGATTTCTTTTGAATTGGCGCCACAGACGCAGCCGGAGTTGATTCGAGTCAATATGCGTATGGCTCAGGGTACCAACATCGCCGTGCTGTATAGCTATCTTGGTGAATTGGACCAATTGGTACGCAAGGAACTGCCCGAAAGCGACATCGCGCACTATGCCAGCGAAGTGCAAAATGGCAACGCGGTGGTGGAGTTGACTCTGGTCGAGCAAAGCGAGCGCACCGAGGACGCGATGGCGCTGGCTGACAAAATCCGCCGCGCGGTGGAAAACAAGATCCCCGGTACTGAAATTCAAGTCAACGCACAAACCGGCTTGCAGATTCTCAACCGCATTTTTGGCTCCAATGGCGACGACCGGATACAGGTAGAACTACGCGGTTACGACCTGGATACCGCGGTCGCCCTGGGCCAGGAAATCGTGCAGCGCGTGCGGCTCATCCCCGGTATTGTCGGCGCCAACGTCAGTCAGCAAGAAGGCCGTCCTGAACAAAGCCTGCGTTTCGACCGCCGCCGCATGGCGGAGTTGGGAATTACCGTGTCGCAGGTGGGCACCGCCATTCAAAGCAGCGTCAGCGGTCGCAACGCGGCGGTATTCCGCGAAGGCGGCGATGAGTTCGACATCAACGTCCGTTTCCGCCCGGAAGACCGCCTGAACGCGCAAGACATCGAAAACGTCTCGGTGCGTAGCGCGGACGGCCAAGTGATTCCAGTATCTTCCCTGCTTGATGTGTCCTATGGCCGCGGCCCCACGCAAATTCAACGTATCAGCGGGCAGCGTGTTACCTACATCAACGCTGATCTTGAACAAGGCATGGCGCTGGGCGATGCGATGAAACTGATCCAGGCGGAATTGGCGCAAATCAGCATCCCCGAAGGCATGACCGTGGTAATGGGCGGTCAATACGAAGAACAACTGAAAGCGCAGCAGGATTTCATCATGGCGATCAGCATGGCCATCCTGCTGGTCTACATGGTGATGGCGGCGCAGTTCGAACGCTTCCTCGACCCGCTGGTGGTCATGTTCTCGGTACCCTTGGCGATCATCGGCGTGGTTCCCACCTTGCTCCTGACCAACACCAGCATGAACATGCAAAGCATGATGGGCGTGATGATGTTGATTGGCCTCGTAACCAAGAACGCGATTCTCTTGGTCGATTTCGTCAACGTGCTGCGCCGCGAGGAAGGGCTTGAGATGCGCGAAGCCGTGATTCGCGCGGGCAAACTGCGCCTGGCGCCGATTATCATGACCACCGCCACCGCCGTGCTGGGTTTGTTGCCGCTGGCGCTGGGTCTTGGCGCTGGCGCCGAAATGCAGGCATCGCTGGCGCGCGTGGTGGTAGGCGGGCTCACCTCCTCAACCTTGATCACGCTGGTATTCATTCCCGTAGTCTATATGACGGCTTATAACTACAAGGATAAGTGCTCCGTGGCGTGGGGCCGCTTCAAAGAACGTCTGCAAAAACGTACCCCGGAGGAGCTGGCCTGAGGCCGGTTCGACTTTACCGTTATCTGAAAAGAATACACATGAAGAAATCCCGTCTCACAGGGCCGCTTTTTGCGGCCCTTGCGTTTCTCACCGGCAACAATGCTTATTCTCAGGACGATCTCTTGCGAGCATTGGAACTAGCGTCCAATAACGATCCCGTGGTGCGCGAGGCCAGGGCGCAGTACAACGTCAACCATACCGGTTGGATGATAGGTTTGTCGGGTTTGTTGCCTAGTGTTTCTCTGAATGGCTCATCTAGCAGAAATACTGCTGGCCCTACTGAAACATTTACCTATTCCCCTGGTTACAACCAACATAGCTGGGGAGCAAGCCTGAACCAGTCTCTAATAAATTTCGAGTCTTGGTACACCTTTCAGGCGGCGCGTGATACGGAGAAACAGAGCCTGGCTACCTTGGCGCAAGCTGAACAGCAGTTGATTTTGCGTGTGGTCACCGCTTATTTCGATGTGTTACGCAGTCAGAATAACTTGGCCTTGTTGCGGACGCAGGAACAGGCGGCGCAGCAGGTAATGGATCAGATGCAGCAACGCTATGAGCTGGGTTTCGCCGAGATCAGCGACGTTTACGACACCCAGGCTGCTTATAGTTCAGCGCGGGTCAACCGCATGGACGAGGAAAACGTGCTGCAACAACGTATCCGGGCGCTTGAAATTATCACCGGCGGTAGTCACCAAAGGCTCGAATCACTGGTGGACGATTTTCCCGTGGTAAGCGCCGAGCCTAACAACATCGATGAGTGGTTGCAGCGTACCAAGAATAACAATCCGAACATCAAGTCAGCGGAATATCTGCTGGCGGCCAACCAGGATACAGCGCGCGCCGCTAAATCTGCTATGTTGCCTACGTTAACGATGAGTGGTGCATATACTTATAACGCTGCATATCAAAACTCTTACGGCTCTGCCCAGCCTCAGGAGGCAAACGAGTCCATAAGATTTGGTCTGAATTTGACAGTACCTTTGTTCCGTGGCGGTGCCAGCCGTGCCCGAATGCAGCGCGCTTACTATACGGTGGATGCCAACCGAGAGGCGCTCGACCGCATCACGCGGCAGAGCGAAACCACGACGCTCAACAGCTTCAACAGCATCGAAACGGCGGTACAAACGGTACAAGCCCGCGCGGAGAACGTCGCGATTGCTCAAAATGCCCTTAATGCAACTGAGGTGGGCATTGAAGTAGGTACACGCAATGCCGTGGACTTGGTACAGGCGCAGCGCGCCTTGTTTCAAGCGCAGCGCGATTACGCCAACGCCCGCTATGACTATGTGATCAACATGCTCACGCTAAAACAGTCCGCCGGCGTCCTCAGC
>JAITMI010000098.1 GCA_031277435.1 Pseudomonadales bacterium | reverse complement strand
ATCGCACATTACCGCCTGGACGCGCAAGCCGCCCCGCAGCATTACGCGCTCGGCATCAAGGAAGTGTGGGAAATCGCGCCCGAACAAGCCCGTCCCGGCCATGTGCTGCACACGCTCGGCTGGCCCCTGGCGGAACATGGCGCGAGCGGCGGCGGTTTCCTCTATCACCAGGGCGACAACAAAGTCGCGCTGGGGCTGTTTACCGATCTCAATTACGCCAATCCCTGGCTCAGCCCTTTCGAGGAATTTCAGCGCTACAAGCATCATCCGGTGATCGCCGAGGTGCTCAAGAACGGCAAACGCCTCAGCTACGGCGCGCGCGCTTCGGTCAAAGGCGGCTTGCAAGCGTTGCCGAAACTGTATTTTCCAGGCGGTATTCTGGTGGGCGATGACGCCGGTTTTCTCAACGTGCTCAAACTGAAAGGAACGCACACCGCGATGCACTCCGGCCTTCTGGCCGCCGAGGCGCTGTTCGCCGCGCTAGGGCAACAAACGCCGCCTGGCGAGTTGAGCGATTATCAGCGTAATTTTGAAACGTCCAGTCTGCATAAAGAATTGCACAAAAGCCGCAACGTCGGCCCCGCGCTGCACAAATTGGGCACGCTGCCTGGCGCCGCCTTCAGTTGGTTCGATCAAACCCTGTGCCGCGGCAAACTGCCCTTCACGCTGCGCGATGGCGCTCCCGATCACGCCACGCTGCAAGACGTAGCGCACGCGCGCGCGCTCACGTACGCCAAGCCCGACAACGTATTGAGTTTCGACCGCTTAAGTTCACTGTATCTAAGCGGTACCTTTCACGAAGAAGACCAGCCCTGCCATTTACAACTGATCGACCCAGAAATCCCCATCGCCGTCAACTTACCGCGTTATGCAGAACCGGCGCAGCGCTATTGCCCCGCCGGCGTGTATGAAATCGCGCAACACGAAGGCGCGCCGCCGCGCTTGCAAATCAACGCGCAAAACTGCCTGCACTGTAAAACCTGCGACATCAAGGACCCCACGCAAAACATCCGCTGGGTGGCGCCAGAAGGCGGCGGCGGTCCCAATTATTCCGACATGTAAACGCGATGAACGACTTCGCCGCCCCCCTGGAGCAACTCGACGCGGCGCTCGATCAAGGCGCGCTGGCGCTGGTGCCCAACTATCGCGGCAGCGACCAGCTCATCGACTTTCTCTGCGACCATCGCCGCGCGCGCGGCGCACCCGTGGTGCAGCCAAGGCCGGCGATTTTCGCCATCGATCTATGGCTGCACGATCTATGGCGCGCCCTGGCGCAACTCGACGACACGCCAATACTCAGCGCGCGCCTTTTGTCCGAAGGCGAAGAACAACTCTTGTGGCAACAGGTCATCAGCGCCTGCTCACCCGGACTGTTGCTGCTCAATCCCGAAGGCGCCGCCAATACCGCCGCCACCGGCTACCGGCTCTTGCAGCAGTGGCAAGTGCCGCTGGTCACGCTGCGTACACAGCTCAATTTCGACGCGCAATTACTTGATGATCGCGCGCAGGCGTTTCACTGGTTCAGCGCTTTCGAGGCGCACTGCGAGCAGCAAAATCGCCTGACTTTCTCCGGCATGGCGCAGGCGCTGTGCCATTTGATTGCAGCCGGCAAACCGGCACTGCATGGGCTACTACCCAAGAGCCTCATCGCCTGGGGCTTCGATCAGCCGCCACCCTTGTACCGCGCCCTGTTCAGCGCTCTGCAACAAGCCGGCCTGTGCATCGAGACCATCGAGCCGCCGCCCTGGCAACCGCTGCAACGGCTATGCTGTTACGCACAGCCGGAAGATGAAGCCCTGGCCGCGGCGCGCTGGGCGGCGGAGGTTTTGGAACGCGAACCACAAGCCACGATTGCGCTCGTTAGCGCCGACAGCACGCTCATCAAGGGCGCGCTGACTCGCGCTTGTTCGCGCGTATTCCATGGCAAGCCCGAGTCCTTCACCAATACCTTGTCGGAATCGCTCAGCGAAACCGCCTGGGTGCATACCGCGCTCAGCGTGCTCGAACTCGAACGCGAGTATCTCCCCACCACCGCCGTGCTGGCGCTGTTGCGCTCACCTTGGCTATTGGCGTCAGAAGAAGAACAGGACGCGCGCGCGCAACTCGAATTCCGCCTGTACCAACAGCAAAATGAACAAACACGGCTCAGCGAATTGCGCCGCCTGTGCCTGCAAAGCGGCAAACCCTGGCATTGCCCGCGCCTGGGCGAGGCGCTTTTCGCCTTGCATGAGGCGCGTTTGCGGCGGCCCAAGCAATTGCCACTGCATGGCTGGTTACAAATTTTTGAACAAATCTGGAATTTATTATTACCGCGCGACACCTTGCTCGCCAGCGGCCAGCGCGCCTTGCTCAACGCCTGGGAACAATTGCTGCGCGAGTTATACGGCGGCGGCGACAGCGCCCCGCTCAGCGCCACGCAAGCGCGGCACATCTTACGCATCCACTGCCAGCACCATACTGTACCGCTTGGTAAACGCCAGGCGCCGGTGCTCTTGCTCACGCCCATCAGCGCTACGGGCCTGCATTTCACGCATCTATGGTGCCTGGGCATGAGCGATGAAGCGTGGCCGAACGACGCCAGCCCTCACCCCTATCTGCCCTTGGCCCTGCAACGCGACTGTGCCATGCCCTCCGCCTCGCCCGCCGCCGCGCTGGCGCAAAGCGAAGCGCTGTTGGCGGGGCTAGTGCGCCATACCGCCAGCGAGGTAGTGTGCAGTTATGCCGCGGTGGCCGATGATTTGCCGCTGCGCCCCAGCGCCTTGCTGCCGCCAACCTTCACCGCCATGGAACCTGGCACCGGCGCCGCCGCGCTGCATCCCTTGGTTACGGAACAGTTAGGCCAAAACATCGAAACCTTCGCCGACGGCACTCTGTTGCCATTACGCGCCGATCAAGCACAAGGCGGCGCCAGTCTGATCGCCAGCCAAGCGGCTTGCCCTTTCCAGGCTTTCGCCCGCCATCGCCTGCACCTGCGCGACATGCCGCGCCTCGAATTCGGCATCGCGCGCCATGCCATCGGTTCTTGCGTGCACGAGGCTTTGCAAACTTTCTGGAATCAGTTGCACAATTCCGCCGCGCTACACGCGCAAGACGCCGCCACCCTTGAAACCTTACTGCGCGACGCGCTACGCCCCGCCTTGGCGCGCATCGCCCGCGACCATCCGCAAACGATGGGCCCCGCGCTACGCGAACTGGAAGCAACACGCCTGACGCAGTTGCTGCTACGCTGGCTGGAACAGGAGCAGCAACGCGCGCCCTTTAAGGTACGGCATACCGAACTCACCTTGCCGCTGCAACTTTCCGCGCTGCGGCTCGAACTGCGCATCGACCGCATCGATACGCTGGCCGACGGCAGCGTCGCCATCATCGATTACAAAACCGGACGGCGGCTCAGCAAAGACTGGAACAGCGAACGCCCCGAAGCGCCGCAGCTCTTGCTCTACGAACTTGCCTGGTCGCAACAAGAATCCCAACAAGAGTCGCAGCAAGAACCAGCGCCTTGCCGCGCCCTGCTGTACGCGCAAATCCATGTCGAAGCCTTGGGATATGCCGGCCTCACTGGCGAAGTGGACTTGAATCTGCCGCTCAAACCGGTTGTTGACTGGGAAGTTGAGAAATCGCGATGGCAACAGGCGCTCACGCTGCTCGCCGACGAATTCCTGCAAGGCTATGCCGCGGTGCAACCGGCGCACCGCGATGCTTGCACGCATTGCCCCTACCAGGCGCTGTGCCGCATTGAATTGGAGCCAGCCTCATGAGCTCACTACTTGATGACGCGGCAGAGCGCCAGACAGCGCTCGATATTACCCGCTCGTTCTGCGTGCAAGCGCCCGCCGGTTCGGGCAAAACTGAATTGCTCACGCAGCGTTTACTGAAACTCCTGGCGCAAGTTGAGCAACCGGAAGAAATTCTCGCCTTTACCTTTACCCGCAAGGCCGCCGCCGAAATGCGCGAGCGTCTGCTACATAGTCTGCGCGAAGCTCAGGCCAGGGAAGCGCTGCCGCCAGAGGAGCGCCCAGAAATCCCCGCGCATTACGCACAGCGGCACACCCTCGCCAAGGCCGTGCTGGCGCGCGATGCCACCCAAGGCTGGAAACTGCTCAACAATCCGCGGCGCCTGCGCCTGAATACCATCGACAGCTTCACCGCCTGGCTCACCGCGCAACTGCCGCTGAGCGCCAATTTCGGCGCTCGCGCCACGCTCACTACCGACATGCAGCCGCTCTTGCGTAA
Organism: Pseudomonadales bacterium; assembly: GCA_031277435.1. Lineage (GTDB taxonomy): Bacteria > Pseudomonadota > Gammaproteobacteria > Pseudomonadales > Pseudohongiellaceae > CAILUG01. The sequence goes on along the minus strand of JAITMI010000098.1, from coordinate 4,634 downwards.
CGCGATCCACGGCATCTTGGCGCGCCTCGACGCCAATGATGCCACAGGCTCCGCCTTACGCTCTTTGTTGCCGCATTTACAGAACGATTTGTCGCAAGCGGAAAAATTATTGCTGCGGCTCTTGGAAAAACGCGAACAATGGCTGGAATTGGCGCTGACTTTACAGCGCGACCCCAATAGCGCCAAAGCGGCGATGGAAAGCACGCTACAAACGCTCATCGAGGACGAACTGCAAAACCTGCAAGAACTGTTCATGCCGCACGCTACTGCTTTGCTGGAACTTACTCAGTTCGCGGCGGCGCATTTAGAACAGCAACCAGAACACGAATTACACGCGCTGGCGCAGGTGCAAAAACTGCCATCCAGCGCCGCGGATGAACTGCCCCTTTGGCGGATACTGTGCCGTTTTCTGCTGGTAAAAAATCTGGAAAATTTCCGCAAAGCGCCCAAGGCCAGCGAAGGCTTTCCCGCCAAGGATGCCGCGCGCAACAAAGACGACATAGCGCGCTTCGCCGCCGCCAAGGAAACATTCAAAGCGCTGTGCGCTACGCTCGAATCGCAAGGCGCGTTGCCACAGTTGCAAGTCGTGGCGCGCCTGCCAGATCCGTATTACAGCGCATCGCAATGGCAACTTTTGCACGCGCTATGCCAACTCTTGCCGCTCTTGGTCGCGCAATTGAACGTGGCGATGCAGGAGGCGGGCATGATCGATCACACCGAAACCAGCATCGCCGCGCTGCGCGCGCTCGGCGACGATAGCCAGCCCAGCGATCTGGCGTTATTGCTCGATTACCGCATTCGTCACATTCTGGTGGATGAATTTCAGGATACTTCCATCTTGCAGTTTCAACTCCTGGAAAAACTCACCGCCGACTGGCAGAACGGCGATGGCCGCACGCTGTTCATCGTCGGCGATGGCATGCAAAGCTGCTATGCTTTCCGCAACGCCAAGGTCAGTTTGTTTTTGCGTGCGCGCGATCAAGGCATCGGCGGCGTGCCGCTGGAGGCTTTGGAACTGAAAGTCAATTTCCGCAGCGACGCCAGCGTGGTGAACTGGGTAAACCGTGTGTTCAACAATGCCTTCCCCCAACGCGACGATCTGGCGCGCGGCGGCGTGCGCTACAGCCCTAGCAGCGCGCGCGACACCGCAATGCTGAGCGTGGGCGTGCATTGCCACTTGTGGGTGCAAGCGCCGCAAGTGCGTGACAGTTCAGCGCGGCGACTACAGGAAGCTGAGGCCATCGCCGATCTTTGCGAGCGTTTGCAACAAGAAAATCCCTCACAAAATATCGCGATACTGGTACGCAACCGCGGCCATTTGCAAGAATTGGTACCGGCGCTGCGTCAACGCGGCTTGCGCTGGAATGCCAGCAAGATCGATCCCTTGCTGTCGTATCCGGTAATCGGCGATTTGCTCACGCTTTTGCGCGCGCTCTTGTCACTGGCCGACGCCACCGCCTGGTTCGCGCTCTTGCGCAGCCCTTGCATCGGCCTCGCGCTCGACGATCTGTTGGTACTGGCCGAACAGGGCCAGGAGCGGCAACAGAGCGTGTGGAGCACACTGCATGACTACGCCAACATTGCCGCGCTGAGTGAGGATGCCCGCGCCCGGCTCGCGCGCGCCGTGCCCGCGCTTGAACGCGCCCGGCTCCTGCGCCAGCAACGGCCATTGCGTGAAGTTCTGGAATTATTGTGGCTGGCGCTCGGCGGCCCCGCTTGCCTCAACGACGGCACGCTATTGCCCAACGTCGCCACGTTTTTCGCGCTGGTCGAGGCGGCATCCGCGCATGGCGACATCGCCGATTTGCGCCAGCTCGAACGCCAATTGGAACGCGCTTACGGCAGCACCCTGGCGCCCGATGTCAAACTTGAATTGATGACGATCCACAACGCCAAGGGTCTGGAATTCGACCAGGTGATCGTGCCCGGCCTCGACCGGTTGCCGCGCAACAACGACCGCGAACTATTGCTGTGGCACGAACAGCTCGACGCGGATGGTCATGGCCGGCCCTTGCTGGCGCTCCTGCCCGCCAAGGACGCCCCCGATGATCCGCTTTACACTTATCTGCAATTTGAGCACAAACAGCGCGATCTCTTGGAAGCCACGCGCCTGCTCTACATCGCGGTGACGCGCGCTATTCACGGCGCCTGGCTGTTCGGCTGCGTGCAAGAACAGGATGAGGGCTATAAAGCGCCGGCGAATTCGCTGCTGCAACGTATTTTGCCGGCTTTGCTCAGCGCACCCGCGGAGCTTCAAGTAAGGTTTGAGCCGCTGGACAGCCCCGCCGCCACGGAGTCTCCCGCCACCTTGCCACGCCTGCTCACGCAACCCTTGTTCCGCCTGCACGAAAGTTGGCCAGCGCCAGAATTAGAACGAATATTCCCCGCGGCGCCGCCTCCCTTGACGCCATCAGAGCCGCATACCGAATTATTGCCACGCTTGCGCGGTGAACTGGTGCATCTCGGTTTGAAGCTCCTGGTGCAGCGCGGCAGCGCCTGGCTGGAGGCGCTGGAACGCGCGCCTTATTGGCGGCAAATGCTGGCGCCTTTGTGTAACGATGAGTCACAGTTACATGCGGAACTGAGCATGTTGCGCGCGCAACTCGAAACCTGTTTGCGCGATCCGCAAACAGCCTGGCTGTTCCAGAACGGCCTGAGCGATGACGCCTGCGAACTCGCGCTGGTGGACTACAGCGGCGGGGCGCGCCGCGATCATGTCGTGGATCGCAGTTTCATCGACGCTCAGGGCACGCGCTGGATCATCGACTATAAATCGGCGCAATGCCCGCCCGGCCAAGACGAAGCAGAGTTCATCACAGAGCAATGCGCGCTATACCATGACCAGCTTGCGCGCTATGCACGTTTGTTCGCGGCGCGTGGCGCCGCCGAGCTGCGCTGCGCGCTGCTATTTACCGCGCTGCCGCGTCTGGTAAGCATGGATTGCTGAAAATTCCGCGCGCCTTCATGGACAAACCTGGGCGCTGGCGTCTATGCTCTTGCCCGTCACGCCGCTGGGCAGCGGTGTCCTCCACCACATAAACATCCAAAGCAAAGGTGACTTGCATGGCTCTTTCATTGTCCCGCCGTAAACTTCTGGCCGCCGCCTCGGCTACGGCCTTTTTCGCGCCTTATGTGCGCGCCGCCGAACAAAACCAACCGATCCGCCAAGGCCGTCTGCGCCAAAGCGTGATGAGCTCGGTCTGGGGCAATAGCGGCTTCAGCTTCGAGGAACGCTGCGAAATTCTGTCTCTATTGGGTTTTGCCGGAGTGGACCTGCCAGGGCCCAACCAACTCTCCATTTTGCAGGATTACGGCCTCGCCCCCGCGCTGATGACCGGCACCGGCACCAGTTTTCAGGAAGGCTTGATCCGCACCAATATCCATGACCAGATCGAGGAAGCCACCCGCGCCGGCATCGATATGTGCGCCGCCGCCGGCTGCCCCAGCCTGATCGCGATGCCCGGCGAACGGCGCGGCATGTCGCGCGAGGAAGGCAAGGAACACGCCATCGCGATCCTCAGCCGCATCGCGCCCTACGCCGAGGAAAAAGGCGTCAACGTGTGCATGGAAATCACCAACTCCAAAGTCGCCGCCGACAATCGCACCGACCAGGTTTTCGACGACATCAATTGGGGTTTCGAGGTATGCCGCGGCACTGGCTCGTCGCGCATCAAAGTGCTTTACGATTTTTATCACGTACAAATCGCCAACGGCGACGTGGTGCGCACCCTGCGCGACAACCTCGACCTGTGCTGCCACATCCACGTCGCCGGCGTGCCTTCGCGCGAAGAAATCGATTCCGGTCAAGAACTCAATTACCGCTATATCGCGCAACAGATCGTTGACATGGGTTACGAAGGCTTCGTATCACACGAATGGCGCCCCGGCGCCGGCCGCAATCCCTTGCTTAGCATCGCTACTTGTTTCGATATCTTGGTGGTGTGAATGCTTTTGAAATCTGAAGGGGTGAAAAATTTTTCGCCCCTTCAGTGATCTTGAAATAATTTGCGATGCAAAACCTGCGCGTCATTACCCCGGACGCTTCTTATGCGCGGCCCATCAGCGATCTCATTTTGTTGCTCAGAGATGACTTCGCGCCGGGTGATGATGCCGAGATCCGTCAATTCATCGCCTTGTCTTCCCCCGCGGCGATAGCCGAAAAGCTGAACGACGCACGTTACTGGTACCGCGTAGCGCTGCTGGATGATGCTTTTGCTGGCGTAATCAGGCTGCGCGATCAAAGCCATCTGCAACATCTTTTCATCGAGCCGCGCTTTCAAAGACTTGGCCTTGGCCGCAAACTGTGTGAATTGGGCTTTGATTATCTGCGCGAACTTGGCACGCCCTCGGTGACGGTCAATTCCTCCCTCCGCGCGATCGGCTTCTATGAAAAACTGGGTTTTCACCGCGAAGGAGAGCCCATTTGCAAAGGGCTTTTTTGCAGCCAGCCGATGCGGCTGGCGCTGCCTCCCCGTAATTGAATTAACGGGCAATAAAAAACCCCGCCCTGGGTTACCGGAGCGGGGTTTAGGGATAGATGCCTGACGATGACCTACTCTCACATGGGGAGACCCCACACTACCATCGGCGCTGAGCGGTTTCACTGCTGAGTTCGGGATGGGATCAGGTGGTTC
>JAITMI010000022.1 GCA_031277435.1 Pseudomonadales bacterium | reverse complement strand
CACGACTTAACTAAATGGCAGTGAGGAGTCCGCATGGATGGCCCGGTCAAGCCGGGCCATGACGTGGAAGGAGCTTTCGCGACAGCCCCCGCCGGGGAAGGTTGGAATAGGAGCAACAATTCAACCCCAACAAGCATTTGACTTGCCGCCGAAGCCTGACACACTTGCGCCCGATTTGTTGCCTTGTGGTTTTTCATGTTTGATTCATTACTGATTGTTTTCGCTGTTCCTTGCTCCCCCACGCAGGCGGAGGAATGCCCATGCACATTCTGATGCTGGCGGCGGAAAACGGCGCGGTGCCGGGCGCCAAGGTGGGCGGCATCGCGGACGTAGTGCGTGACGTGCCGCGCGCCTTGACGCGGGTGGGGCATACGGTGACGGTGCTGTTGCCCGGCTACGCGCAGTTTTCGCATTTACCCGAGGCACGGCCTTTACACACGCTCACGGTGGAATTTGGCGGCGCGCTGGAAACGCTGGAACTATTCGAGCTGCGCTTGCCACGCGAACCAGCGGGCCTGCGCTGCTTGATTCTGGAACATCCCTTGTTCGGCGCTTGCGGCGCGGGGCAGGTTTATTGCCACGACGTGCAGGAACCTTTCGCCACCGACGCGGTGAAATTTGCCCTGTTCTGCCAGGGCGCCGCTTATGCCTTGACCAGCGGCGCGCTGGGCGCGGTGGATTTGATTCACGCGCATGATTGGCATGCGGCGACCTTGCTGCTGCTGCGCCGTTTTCACCCCGCCTATAGCGCGCTGCGCGACATTCCCACGGTGTTCACCATTCATAACCTGTCGCTGCAAGGCATCCGGCCTTGGCGCGATAGCTGGTCCTCGCCCGAGCGCTGGTTTCCCAGGCTGCATGTGGATAGGGCGCTGTTGGGCGATCCACGCTGGAGCAATTGCGTCAACCTGATGCGCATTGGCATCAATCTGGCGGATCAGGTGCATGTGGTGTCGCCGACTTACGCGCGGGAAATAATTGAGCCAAGTATTCCAGAATTAGGCTTGATACGCGGTGAGGGCCTGGAACTTGATCTGCGCCGTCTCAGCCAGGCGGGCAAGCTGCATGGCATTCTCAACGGCTGTGAATATCCGCCCACGCTGGATACACGGAAACCCGGCAAACAAGAATTGACCGAACGGATGCAAACAGTACTGGAACGCTGGGTTGGCCGGCACGCCAGTATCAAGGCGGCCTGGTTCCACGCGCTGCGCCGGGTGCACGAATGGCACACCAGCACGGCGGAGATGCGTTTCGTGGTGAGTTCGGTGGGGCGTTTGACGCCGCAGAAAATAAGCCTGTTGCAAGTAGACCTTGATGGCGCCAGCGCTTTGGACCATCTTTTGGGCCGCCTCAATGGCGGGCTGCTGGTGATGCTGGGCAGCGGCGAAACGGCTTGCGAGGATTTCATGAGCCAAACCATGCAGCGGCACGACAATTTTCTTTATCTCGCCGGCTACGACGAAGCGCTGGGCGACATGCTGTACCGCTACGGCGATTTGTTCCTGATGCCCAGCACCTTCGAGCCCTGCGGCATCAGCCAGATGCTGGCGATGCGCGCCGGCACGCCTTGCCTGGTGCATAAAGTCGGCGGCCTGGCCGATACGGTACAGCACCGGCACAACGGTTTCGTGTTCGATGGCGCCAACCCCGAAGCGCAAGCGCGCGCCATGCTGCAAGTATTCGATAGCATTCTCGCGCTTCAAGGCAGCGCCGAATGGACCAGCATCCGCGCCAACGCCGCCGCCACGCGCTTTACCTGGGACACGGTAATCGCGGAGTACGAGCGCCAGCTTTATGGCATCAAGCCACGGTTGGGGCAGCCCAAGGTATCGCTTGCCTGATTGTAGTAAGGTAACTGTAGTGAATCGCTAAATAGGAGACGCTCATGACCTTCACGACCTTATCCAGCCGGGAGCTGAGTCAGAACCTTACCCGTGTCAAAAAGGCTACCCAAAATGGTCCTGCGGTCTTGGATATTTCCATTGCACGAGGTTTGGCTGATATGAAAGCAGGGAGAGTTCGCCCCGCATCTGAGGTGTTTGACCGTCTGGAAGCTAAATATACGGCGATGTTGAATCAGCGGATATGATCGTTCGTCTTACGGAAGACGCTGACCATTTTTCTTCGCGGACCTTATCTTCTTCCGTCATTCCCGCTTTCGAGGGAATGACGGAAGCGCGACAGGCTAAGCCATTATTTTTTGAACGGATTGCTAAATTTCACATTCGACAAACTGGACGACAAGGAGCTTGCCAGCGATTCTTTCGCCGGGCCTTCCAGCTCCTCTTGCAGTTTCACTTCACGGCGCAGGATTTGGTCGTAAAGACCCTCATCGCGGAATTTCATCAACTCGCGAACGCGCAACACGCCCCAGGGGTGCGTTTGGCCGAAGCTCAATAGTACCTGCTGCACCTTGCCTAGCGCGGCTTCGTTTTCGTCGTGGAACGCCTGGGCCTGCTCGAAGAATGCGTCCAGATTGAGTTCGTTCGCGTACTTGGCCGAATAGCCCGACAATTTCATCAGCGCACGGCAAGAGGCTTCAAAATTCTG
>JAITMI010000394.1 GCA_031277435.1 Pseudomonadales bacterium | reverse complement strand
TCGGCCTGCAGGGCTAAAGACTTTGATTCCATTGTTTGTTGGCCAAACAAGTAAGAGCCATATATGAGAGAAATACAAGGTATAGCGATGACCTTAGCATGTTTTAGGGTAATGCTTTTCAAAAGTTGTGAAATCGTAATGGCTTCGGGGTTCATTAGATTGTGATTTGGCGATGGGTCAATGTAAAAAAGCATCATCCGAGACGGTATCTGCTCGCTATGAGCCTTAAATTGAGAGTAGCGAAGCCGAATGGTGAGGTCAAATAAAAGTTCAGTGGCGTTGGGCTTCGCTGCGCTCAGCGCCAACCTACTTTGGGGCGCTCTCATCTTCCGTCAGGCCGCCGCCAAGCCCCATCCCCATGCCGGCGCCCATCATGCCGCCGCCTACGCCGCCCATTGTGCCAGCGCCTTTACCGCCGCTTTTTTCGCCGCCATCGTTTTTGCCGCCTTTGCTGGCGCTTACCCGCGCCGGGCCTTGTTTTGGAATTTGCAGTTCGCTTGGCACGGCTTCGAGGTCCAGCACCTGGCGGATGAAGTTGCGTAGCGATACCACGAGTTCATGCGTATGCGTAGCGCGGCCAGCGGCGAGTTCTGTGGCGGCGGAAGCGGCGAGGCGGACTTGTTGTTCGGTGCCAAGCAGGATGATGTCGGACAAGGCGGCTTCAACCGCGTCGCGGGTGCGGCGGGCGCGTTCGTTGTCTTCGCTGAGCGCTTCGCCGTGTTCCGCCGCTTGCAGGCGCAACTCGCGCAGGTGAGTGGGATCGACGCTGAGGTCGCCGGTGAAGGAGCCGCCGAGGGTTTTGTAGGCGGCGATCAAACTACGCAGGCGCTCGTTGATCTGGCGGTTCTCGCGTTCGCGCCGCTGCTGCATGGTTTGCATCACGATCAGTCGGATGCCAACGCCCACTAGCGTGATGAACACCAAGCCCAACAGCGTAGTCAAAATGCCTTGCCATGAACTGAAATCGAGATAGCGCATAGGGGTTCCTGAGAGTGCGGCGTTTGCTTCCTGAACTTAGGTTGTGATAATCAAGCCTCGCAAAGAACAAGTCTAAGGAGAGTTGCCATGAAAGACATCAGCTTGGGAACGGGGATGTTGATATTCGCGAGCTTGGGCATCCTTTGCTTTTTGGTAACGCTGGTCTTTGATGTGGCTTCCTGGGCTTTGGGCGCCAGCATATTTTTGATGCAAACCGCGCTGTTGAGTATCGCCTTGTTTTTCAAGGGAGCCGGGTACCGGCCTAACAGCGAAGCGGTGTCAGGGAATAGCCCCTGGCATTGGTACATTACTGGCGCGGTATTCCTCCCCATCATGTTCGCCAACTCGGTACAGGATGGCGTCTTCGCCGCGATACATGGCTTGCGCGCCTGGTTCTGAGCGTGACGGCGCGGCAGACGAAACTTCCGCATGATAAATGAACCTTCGTCATTGCGAGCGTAGCGAAGCAATCCAGCGACACAAGACTGGATTGCTTCACCGCCTTCGGCGGCTCGCAATGACGAAGAAGAAAACCTCCGGGGCAGGATTAACCGTAAGGTCATAGTTGGCCGCAACTACCCGATTGTTGACGTTCCCATAAATCATGACGCACCCAGAGTACAGCTTGCTCCGGTAATTAACGAAGATCGAGAATAGTACGTGAGCTGGCTGTTACCTTTTGATTTTACTAGAGATTTGTCAATTTCGCCGAATTATGGCCCGCCCTGGGCAGGGCGCCGCCTGGCATATAAAGATGAAGAATAAGTTAAAGCTAGGAGCGGATTCCCCCCTTCATCTTGTATGATTGGCGCCGTTTGCGCGGGGGCCGGGCACTGTCTGCTTGATTCCGCGCAAGATCAGGGCTTCATTGCTGAAACCTTACCTCCATGCCAGTGACTATATGCCAGTGAATTTTTGCCGCCAGATCAGCCGTAGCATCCGCGAGGACGGCATGATTATGAGCAGTTCACCCTACTTGGTGAACGCGATGCTGGAAGACGTCGATTTTTCGGTGCCCGCTCGATTGCTTGAAGTGGGTAGCGGTAAAGGCGTCTTCACCAGGGAGATCATCCGCCGTATGCACCCGCATTCCTCGCTCGACGTCAATGACATCAAGCGCGAATACAACCCTTGGATCAATGATCTGATCGCGGCGCATCCGCACAAGCAAGTGCGCCTGTACAACGATTGCGTAACGCAGCTTTTGCGCGAGCAGGGGCCGTATGACGTGGTGGTGTCGTCGCTGCCGCTGAAGAATCTCGAAGATGACCGGGCGTTTTTGTACCGCGTGCTCGAAGCAATCCGCGATTCGCTCAAGCCCGGCGGCGTCTATCTGCAATACCAATACTTCAAAAGCAATAAACAGGACGTGGAAAACGTGTTCGGCAAAAAGTTGAGCGGCATGAACTTCGTGTTGTTCAACGTGCTGCCGGCCTTCGTTTACCGTATGGTCAAATAACCGTATGCGTTTGAAAAATCTTGGCCCGCTGTGGCTATTGCTGTGCGCTGGCGGTCTGGGCTTGTATCTATTGCGGCCCGATCTTTTTAGCGCGGACAGCATTGGCGCGCTATTGGGCGAAGAGTTGTATGTGGGCCTGGGGCTGTATTTCGTCTTGTCTTGCTTGCGCGCGCTGCTCTTGATTCCCTTGTCGCCGCTCTTGGTAGCCGGCATTCTGCTGTTCCCGCCAGTGCCCTTGTTCATCGTCACCATGATCAGCGTGGTCGTCGCCTCGATACTCATTTACGTGCTCGCCGACAAGCTGGGTTTCGATGAATATTTCGAGCGCAAATACCCGCAACAATTGGCGAACATCCGCCACAAACTGGCGCGTCATGAATGGCCGGTCTTGATCGTGTGGGGCGCGGCGCCAGTGCTGCCAACCGATCTCATCGTATACGCCGGCAGCGTGCTGCGGCTGGGCTTGATGAAAACCGTACTGGGCGTAACCTTGGGCGAAACGCTGATGTGCGCGCTCTATATTTTCCTGGGCGATACGGGGCTGGATGCGCTGGATTGAGAGCGGCGCCGCGTGAGCCTGGCTTGATGCGCATATACGGTGAGCATGTTTTTGCATTCTGTGAGGCGGCGTCATGAAGAAGCATACGTTTTCTTGAAACATCAATGAAAAATCTAGGCATAGTGGTTGCAGCCGCGTTCGTTGCGCTTTGGTCTACCGGCTTCATTGTTGCGCGCGCCATCAAGCCCTACGCCGACCCAAATTTGTTTTTATTCGCTCGTTTTGCCGGTACTGCCGCTGTATTTGGCGTGGTGGCGCTGACTGCGCGCGCTCCTTGGCCGCCTCGACATGAATGGCCGCGTCACCTGATTGCTGGCGCTTTATTACAGGGCATTTATCTGGGAGCGAGCTATTGGGCGGTGGCGCAAGGGCTAAATGCCGGCGTGATGGCTTTGCTTGGAGCATTACAGCCACTCGTTACCGCCGCTCTCGCGGCCCAATTGTTCAACGAGCGGCTTCCCATGCGGGGTTGGCTCGGAATGGCGCTTGGGCTTGCTGGCGTCACTCTGGTGCTGGCACCGAAAGTGGCGGGCGGTGTCTCCATGTCGCCCGGCGCCGCTCCCGCGTGGTTCGTCGTCACCGTCTCGGTACTGGCAATCGGCTCCATTACCGCCGGGTCGCTCTACCAAAAAGGCAAGCTCGCACGGAGCGACCTGCGCTCGGCGCTGGTGTTACAGAACCTTGGCGCGGCAATTGTTGCCGCGGCGTTGGTCGTAATTCTTCAAGAATCTCGCTGGGTCAGCGCGCCGCAATTATGGCTGTCGCTGATCTGGTGCGTGGTCTTTCTGTCGGGCGGCGCGATCATGATGCTGATGTGGATGCTTCGGAACGGCAATGCCGCCAGGGCAACTTCACTGATGTTCCTCGCCCCGCCACTGGCGGCCTTGCAGGGTTATTTGCTGTTCGGAGAAACGCTGGCCGGCGTTCAGATGGCTGGTTTTGCGCTTACTCTCATAGGCGTTATGCTGGCCCAATGGCAAGGGGCACCTAAGCTGCGGCCTGGTCTTTCGAGCGGACTCGCTGGCGCGGGCCGTTCAACGCATAACCCTTAGGCGCTAATGCCGCTGGTCGATACTAGCATCGCTTTTTTACCGTGCGATATAACTTCCTAACCGCCCTGAATCGGCGCCACGATATCGATGCGCATGGCGGGAGTGAGTGGCGTTGCCGCGCGCGCTGAGCGCGGGACGAATTCGCCGTCTACCGCCGTGGCGACGCTGGCGTCGCTGTAGCCGAGTTGCGTCAAGAGTTCGGCGAGCGTGGCGGCCTGTGTTTCCCGCTCTTCGCCGTTGATCCAGAGTGTCATGCAGCGGATTCTCCCTGTAATTGCCGGGTGAGCGTGCGTACCGCCAAGCGATAATCCGCCGCTTCGGTGATGGCGCGCACCACGGCGATGCTGCCGACGCCGGTGGCGGCGACTTGCGGCGCGCGCTCCTGGTCGATGCCGCCGATGGCGGTGAGCGGATAATGCGGCGCCAGCACTTGTACCCATTCG
>JAITMI010000368.1 GCA_031277435.1 Pseudomonadales bacterium | reverse complement strand
GTTCCCGTCTTGAGCGGACGCCGGCCAGGCGACTCCCACGCGCTGCTTTGGCAGGCCGCTCTTTGGGCCGCCGCCGGCGCGCTATTTGGCATGCTGATGTGGTTTTTCAATGAAAAGAGTTATCTCAAGCAACAGGGCAAGCGAGAGGAAGCCTGAGCCATCCAGCGCCTTAAATCGCCGTCTCATCCAGCAAAGCATCCACGAATTCCCCCACCGCCACCGCATCAAAAGGCCAGCCAAGTTCGTGTTTTTCGCCGCTCGGGCCAAGGCCGCACAGAACCGGAATCCGCTGGCCATAACACGCCAAGAGATCATCCGAAGCGCTGATGTCCACTTCGTGCAGGCGCGCGAGTTCGGCGGGCACTATGGTGAGAAACAGTGCGCGTGCCTGTTCGCATAAATGGCAGGCGCTGGTGCCGTAGAGGGTGAATACGTGAGGGGTGGAGGAATGAGCCATCAAGAATGCCGCAAGGTTTGCAGGGCGCGCACGCAATCGCGGATCAAGGCGGGGCCACGGTAGATGAAGCCGCTGTAAATCTGCACCAAAGAAGCGCCGGCTTCGGCCTTGGCCGCCGCGTCGCTGCCTTGCATGATGCCGCCTACGCCGATCAAGGGCAGCCGGCCGGCGTTGGCGTCCCACAGTTGATGCAGCACCGCCGTGGCGGCTCCGGTTAAGGGCGCGCCGCTGAGGCCGCCGGCTTCGTTGCCGTGGGGGGAATGTTCCACGCCGGCGCGGCTGAGCGTGGTGTTGGTGGCGATCAGGCCGTCGAAGCCTTCCGCCGCTACCGTGCGTGCGATGCCGCGCGCTTCCGCTTCGCTCAGATCGGGCGCTACCTTCAGTAGCAGCGGCACGCGGCGGCCCGTGGCCTGGCGCAGGGTTTCGCGTTCGTCTTGCAAGGTGCGCAAGAGTTGCGCCAAGGGCTCGCCAAATTGCAGGGAACGCAAGCCCGGCGTATTGGGTGAGGACAGATTCACCACCACGTAATCGGCCACCTTATATACCGCGCGCAGACAGGCCAGATAATCTTGCGCCGCGTCTTGTACCTCCGTAGTCAGATTTTTGCCGATGTTGACGCCGACGATGCCGCAGTAGCGGCGGCGCTCGAGATTTTTTACCAGATGTTCAACGCCGAGATTATTGAAGCCCATGCGATTGATGATGGCCCGTTCTCGCCGCAGCCGGAACAAGCGCGGCTTAGGGTTGCCCGCTTGCGGTTTGGGCGTCACGGTGCCGACTTCAATGAAGCCGAATCCGAGCGCTCCCAGCGCATCAATATAGTCGGCATTCTTGTCGAGCCCGGCGGCGAGCCCCACCGGGTTGGGGAAGCTCAGCCCCAGCGCCTGCACCGGCAAGGCGGGAATCTTGGGCCTGAGCAAAAACCCCAAATGCCAGCCTTGTAATAGCGCCAGACCCTTCAAACCCCACTCATGCGAGGTTTCAGCGGGCAAGAGGAACAAGAAAAAACGCAGGCAGCGAAACAGCAGCGAGGACAAGGCAGGCACCCAAACACAAAAGAAATAAGCGGCTCGCGCAATATAGTGAGTGACTGCCGCGCGCTCAAGCCGCACCTTTGCGCGATGCCCTTGGATCGGGCAAGGAATTACCGCTAGAATCCTTGCGCCCCAGACTCAGGCCCCGCACAAGAGGGCCGGCTTTCGACAGTCCACGGTCAGGTCCGTACACAAGCGTTCATATACAAGAGCCCATATACCAGCATCCCGCACGAGCACAGGGAACATTACATGTCACAACAAGCAGTAATCGCCGGATTAAAACATTGGCTGTCGCAACAAATCATCGGTCAGGAAAAACTGGTCAATCGCTTGCTCATTGCGCTTTTGGCTGGTGGCCATTTGCTGGTGGAGGGCGCGCCGGGCCTCGCCAAGACCAAAGCGATCAAGAATCTGTCGGAAGCCATTGAAGGTGATTTTCACCGCATCCAGTTCACCCCCGACCTCTTGCCCAGCGACATCACCGGCACCGAAATCTACCGCCCGGAGGATGGCAGCTTCCGCTTCCAGCAGGGGCCGATTTTCCACAACCTGGTGCTGGCCGACGAAATCAACCGCGCGCCCGCCAAGGTGCAAAGCGCGCTCTTGGAAGCGATGGCTGAACATCAAGTCTCGGTGGGCCGCCAGACCTTCTCCCTGCCCGATTTGTTTTTGGTGATGGCGACGCAAAACCCGATCGAGCAGGAAGGCACCTACCCCTTGCCCGAGGCGCAGCTCGACCGTTTTCTGATGCACGTCACCGTGGGTTATCCGAATCTCGATTCCGAACGCAAAATTTTGCAACTGGTGCGCCAGGAAGCGCGCAACGCGGGGCAGACGCCGCCGCCCAAGGTCAGCCAGGCGACGCTGTTCGCCGCGCGCCAGGATGTGCTTGGCATCCACATGAGCGAGGCGGTGGAGGAATACATCCTGCAACTGGTGATGGCGACGCGCAATCCCGCCGCCTACAGCAAGGAGCTGGCCGGCTGGATCGATTTCGGCGCCAGCCCGCGCGGCACCATTGCGCTTGATCTGTGCGCACGCGCGCATGCCTGGCTCAAGGGCAACGATTTCGTCAGCCCCGAGGATGTGCACGCGGTGTGCCATGACGTGCTGCGGCACCGGGTGCTGCTCAGCTTCGAGGCTGAAGCCGCCGGGGTGAGCGCCGACAAAGTCCTCGACGGCGTTCTCGAACTCGTGCCCACCGCCTGAACCAAGACCCGGAGCCAGCGCCGCCATGCCGCGCCACAGCACGCTCAACGTCGATCAGGACAAGTACCGCTGCCGCGGCGCCTTCGTCACGCTGGAGCAATTGTTCGACCAGCGCCACGTCGCGCGCAATCTCGAACTCGACTACAACTCCCGCACCCGCCTCGGCATGTCCGGCGCCCACATCTCCAAGATCAAGGGCCGCGGCGTGGATTTCGAGGAGCACCGCGCTTATCAGCCGGGCGACGACATCCGCACCATTGATTGGCGCGTCACCGCCCGCACCGGCCGCCCCTTCACCAAGGTCTTCCGCGAGGAACGGGAACGCCCGGTCATCATTGGCGTGGACCAAAGCAGTTCGATGTATTTCGGCTCGCAGGTGGCCTTCAAATCCGTGGTGGCGGCTGAGGCCGCCGCCATCATCTGCTGGACCACGGTGGACAACGGCGACCGCGTTGGCGGCGTGGTGTTTTCCGAAAGTCAGCAGCAGCTCATCAAACCGCGCCGCAGCAAGCGTTCGGCATTGCGGTTTTTGAACACTTTGAGCGAGGGCAACCAGTTACTGGTACAGCGGCATGACGCGCACACCACGCACAGCGGTTATCTGCGCAACGCGCTACAGCAGATGCTGCGCATCACCCGCCCCGGCTCCAACGTGTACCTGATCAGCGATTTCAACGATTTCGACGCGACTTGCGCGCTGCACTTGCAGCAACTGGCGCTGCACAGCAGCACCACCTGCGTGCTGGTTTACGACGCGCTGGAGGAAACCCTGCCGCGCCCCGGCGTCTACAGCATCACCGATGGCGTGTCGCGCACCGCCATCGACACTCACGCGCGCCGTATGCGCGAGTTTTATCACGCGCAGTTTGAACACCGGCTGCGCAATCTGCGCAATGAACTTTGGCAACTGCAAGTGCCGCTGAT
The DNA here is from genome assembly GCA_031277435.1 of Pseudomonadales bacterium. Lineage (GTDB taxonomy): Bacteria > Pseudomonadota > Gammaproteobacteria > Pseudomonadales > Pseudohongiellaceae > CAILUG01. Next base: position 6,991 of record JAITMI010000368.1, on the reverse strand, counting down.
CACCGTTCGCACCGATCAGATCGTGCTCGACCAACTGGAAACATGGAAGCGGAAGACCCCTTAAAAGATCTGGCGGACATTCACCTGCCCGATCCTCTCTCCTTCTGGCCGCCCGCGCCTGGCTGGTGGCTGGTGGCTTTGCTCGCTCTCGCGTTATTGGCCTATGCCGCGCTGCGTTATGTCCGAGCCTGGCGGGAACGGCAGCGGCTGCAAGCGGCCTTGGGCGAGCTTGATGCCGCTTATCAGCGCTATCAAGACGCCATCAGTCAGCGGCAAGACCCGAGCGCCGCTGGGCTGAGCTTTCTGCAAGACTGCAACATGCTGCTCAAGCGCGTGGCGCTCTTGCACTATCCGGTGGCCGCCATGTACGGCCAATCCTGGCTGCGCTTTCTCGACAAGAGCGGCAAGACGCGGCAATTCACCACTGGCGCCGGCCAGGTGCTCGGCGATACGCTCTACCGCGCCAGCTTCGACGGCGATGCCGCCCGCCTGCACCAGCTATGCACCGCCTGGATACGCCAAGCCTACACGCCGCCCGCTGAAACACAGCCCTATGCCACGGGCGCGGGCAGTATGAGCGGTGAACCCGGCCACATGCCCTACTTCCTGCCCGAGGCCCAGTATGCACAGGATGGAGGCGCCGGAGGCGGCGGGAGTGATGGCTGCGGCGATGGCGGCGGCGGAGGGAACGACTAAATGATCGAATTTCTCTGGCCCTGGGTATTCCTTTTACTGCCCTTGCCGCTATTGGCCTATTTCACGCTACAGCGCGCCGGCAACCGCGACCCGGCCTTGTACGTGCCCTTCTTCCGCAACCTGTCCGGCCTCGACGCCAACGCCAGCCGCAAGAGCGCGCGCCGTACCTTGCTGTCGCTCGCCATCCTGAGCTGGCTGACGCTGGTACTCGCCGCCAGCCGGCCACAATGGGTGGGCGAGCCGGTGCAATTGCCCACCACGGGCCGCGACCTGATGCTGGTGATCGATATTTCGGGCTCCATGGAAGCGCAGGACATGTCGCTTGGCGGGCAGAACGTCAACCGCTTGCAGATCACCAAGGACGTGGTGGGCGACTTCGTGGCGCGGCGCACCGGCGACCGGCTGGGGCTGATTCTGTTCGCCGCCCGCGCCTACACCCAAGCGCCGCTCACCTTTGACCGCGCCACCGTGGAAACGCTGCTGTATGAAGCGCAGATCGGCATCATCGAGGAAAACGCCACCGCCATCGGCGATGGCATCGGGCTGGCGGTGAAACATCTGCGGCAACGCCCCAATCCCAGCCGCGTCATCATCATGCTCACCGACGGCGTCAACAACGCCGGCGAAGTGTCGCCGCTGCAAGCCGGGCAGCTCGCGGCGCAGGAAAACATCCGCATTTACACCATCGGCATCGGCGCCGACAGCGGCATCACCAATTCGCTGTTCGGCACTCGCACTGTCAGCCCCTCCGCCGACCTCGACGAAGCCACCCTCACCGAAATCGCCGAAAGCACCGGCGGCCAGTATTTCCGCGCCCGTGACCGCGACGAACTCGACCGCATCTACAACATTCTCGATCAACTGGAACCGGTGGATCAGGAAGCGGACACCTTCCGCCCCACCATCGTGCTGTTCTACTGGCCGCTGGGGCTGGGCTTGCTGTTGAGCCTCATTCTGGCGCTGGTCAAACTGCCCTGGGCGCAACTGCGCCCCAACGTTGCGCCAGAGGCGCCGCCCATCGACGCCAGAGGAGGCACGCACGCATGAACTTCTTACGCGCCTTGCTGCCCGAGGGCTTACTCGACAACTTCCATTTTCTGCGCCCGCTCCTGCTCTTGGGCCTCGTGCCCGCCTTGGTGCTGTTCCTGCTTTTGCGCTATCTGCAAAGCAATAGCAGCAACTGGACCCGCGCCATTGATCCTTCGCTTCTGCCCTACTTGCTCGATCGCAAACTCAGCGCGCGGCAGAGTTATCCGCTGTACGGATTGCTGCTACTTTGGACACTCAGCTTCCTCGCGCTGGCCGGGCCAACCTGGCGGCAAATTCCAGTGCCGGTGCAGGAGCGTGAGGACGCGATGGTGCTGATGCTTGACCTGTCGATGTCGATGTACGCCACCGACCTGAACCCCGATCGCGTCACCCGCGCGCGGCGCAAACTCTTGGATATTCTCGAACTCAGGCGCCAGGAAGGCGAAACCGCGCTGGTGGTCTACGCCGCCACCGCGCACGCCGTCACGCCGCTGACCGACGATGTGGAAACCATCAGCAATCTGGTGCCGCCCTTGCAACCCTCGATCATGCCCGCGCCCGGCAGCAAACCCGCCGCCGCCGTCAGTCTGGCGCTGGATCTGCTGACGCAAAGCGGCTTCAGCGACGCGCATCTGATCCTGCTCACCGACGGCATCCAGCAAAGCGACATTGCCGCCATCGGCCAACTGCTCCAGGGCAGCGGGCATCGCCTTTCCGTGCTCGGCTTCGGCACCGAACAAGGCGCGCCGATTCCGCTCGGCCAGCGCGGTTTTCTGCGCGACGAAAACAACAACATCGTGATCCCCCGCCTCGAACGCGCGCTCTTGCAGCGGCTCGCCGCCAACAGTGGCGGGCGCTATGCCGACGCCCAACTCGACGACGCCGACATCGCCCTGCTCTTGCAAAGCACCCTCTTGCAAGACAACCAAAATCTGGTGAGCGCCGAAGACCGCGAATTCGATTCCTGGGACGACGTAGGCCCCTGGCTCCTGCTCCTGGCCTTGCCGCTCGGCGCCCTCGCCTTCCGCCGCGGCTGGCTCTTGGCGCTGGTGCTCGGCATCGGCTTGTCCGCGCCGCCAAAGCCCGCGCAAGCCGCCGAGTGGCAAGATTTATGGGTCAACAAAAACACCCAAGGCCGTGAGGCCTTTGATAATGAAGCCTACGGCGAAGCGGCCACTGATTTTCAAGACCCCGCCTGGCGCGCCGCCGCCAATTACCGCGATGAAAATTACAACGCCGCGATCAACGACCTCGCCAATCTCGACACCCCCGAGGCCAATTACAACCGCGGCAACGCGCTGGCGCGCTTGCAGCAATATGACGCCGCCATCGAAGCCTACGACCGCACGCTCAGCGCCGACCCCGAACATGCCGACGCGCTGCACAACAAAGCCCTGATCGAAGAACTGCTGGCGCAGCAGCAGCAACAACAGCAAAGCAGCGAAGGCGATCAGCAGCAGCAAGAGCAGCAGGACGGCGAACAGAACCAGGAACAAGGCGAGCAAAGCGAACAGGAACAACAGCAAAGCCAGCAGCAAGAGAAGCAGGACGGCGAGCAGAATCAGGAACAGCAGGATCAGCAAGACCAGGAACAGCAGGAACAACAAGAGCAGCAAGAACAGCAGGACCAAGAGCGGCAAGAATCCGAAGACGAACAGCAACGCTCCGAAACCTCGCAGCCGGACAACGAACAGCAACAGGCGCTGGAACAATGGCTGAACCGCATTCCCGACGACCCCGCCGAATTGCTGCGCAACAAGTTCCAATACCAGACCCAGCAACGTATGCTGCAACAATTGCAGAATCCCACCTTGAACCAAGCGCAAGCGGGTGACCCCTTATGGTGAGGCTCCACATGATCCAGCTCTCTATGCCAACTGTCGCTATGCCAACTGTCGCCATGCCCGGTTACGCCATGTCCGTACCCACTGCCGCCGCGCCGCGCCGCCACGGCGTTGCCGCGCGATTCGCGCTGTGCTGCCTCGCCATGCTGTATTTGCTGCTGCTGGCGCCGCTGACTCTGGCGCAAGCGCAATCAACGCTGCCGGGGCAGGATACCAGCCAGGTGGCGGCCTTCGTCGATAGCAACAACATCGCCATCAACGACGTCATCACGCTCACCGTCCGCATCGACGCCGCGCTCGCCGAAGGCAACACCCGCCCGCAGTTTTCCGATCTGAACCGGGAGTTCCAGCAAGTCGGCGGCATCAGCAGCCGCAGCACCTACAGCAATATCAATGGCAACATCCAAAGCTGGCTCGAATACAGCATCCGCCTCAGCCCGCTCAGCACCGGCACGCTCACCATCCCCGCGTTCCGCATTGGCGGCCAGGTGACCAACCCGATCCAGATCAGCGTCAGCGAAGTCCAGCAAAACGCCGGCGAGGACAACGACATCTTCCTGCGCGCGGAAGTCAGCAAGGACAGCCTCTACGTGCAGGAACAATTGCTCTACACCATCAAAATATACTGGGCGGTCAGTTTCGATCAGGGCGCGCAGCTCACCTCGCCCCAGGTGGCGGACGCGGTGGTAGAGCAGCTTGGCAACGACATCAACTATCAGGAAGTGGTGGACGGCATCGGCTACAACGTCACCGAGCGCAAGTTCGTGATCTTCCCGCAAAAGAGCGGCCAGCTCGCGATTCCGCCGGTGTATTTCAGCGCCTCGGTGGGCCGCCGCAGCAGTTTCAATACGCTACTGCGCAGCCGCGGCGCCGTGCGCGAAATCAATCTCGCCAGCGAAGCGCATGAGATTACCGTCAAGCCGCAACCGGCCAGTTTCCCCGCTGGCGCCACCTGGCTGCCCTCCAGCGCCTTGACGCTCGACGAAACTTGGAGCGACACGCTCGACTCGCTGCAAGTCGGCGACGCGCTTACCCACAACATCACCCTGCGCGCCGAAGGCTTGAGCAGTTCGCTACTGCCTGAACTGCGCTACGAAAACCAAAGCGGCCTGCGCTTCTACCCCGACCAGCCGCTGCGCGAAGACGGCATCGACGCCAACGGCGTGTTCGGCAAGCGCCTCGACGGCGTCGCCATCGTGCCCTCGCAAAGCGGCGACTTCACCCTGCCCGAACTGCGCCTGCCCTGGTGGAATACCACAACCGATCAGTTAGAAATAGCGCTATTGCCGGCGCGCAGCTTCAGCGTCGCGCCGCTCGCCGAAGATGCGCAAACGCTCCCGCCCAGCAGCCTGGGCGCGCCCGGCGCGCAAAACCTGAACCTCGCCGGCAGCTCCGCGCCGCCGCTCTGGTGGATCAGCAGCACCGTTTTCTTCGCCGCCGCCTGGGCCTTCACCACCCTGCTATGGCTGCGCGGCCGCCAGCAACTGCTGCCCGGCGGCACGGCGGCGTTGCCGCCCAGTCAGCGCAAGCTCGCCCCGCGGCACACCCAAGCCCCCAACCCCACCGCCGAGGCCAGCCTGCGCACGCTCAAAGCCGCCTGCGACGGCGCCAATCTGCACCAAGTGCGCGCCGCGCTCTTGCAATGGGGCCAGGCGGCGAGCGGCGATAGCAGCCTCAGAACCCTCGAAGCCCTTTCCCTGCGCTGCAACGATGAGGCCTTCACCACACACCTGCACAGCCTCGACGCCGCGCTCTACGGAGAAGGCAACTCCCGCGTCGATTGCAATGCCCTCTACAGCCACGCCGCCTCGCTGCATAAACAAGGTTTGAAGCCAGACGCCAGCGGCGACAAATACGCCTTGCCGCCGCTGTATAAGGTGTAAGGCCATGCGCCTTACAGGGCGCGCCTTGAAAGCAAACGGCGCCAGCGCGATGTGAGACACACATGAATATCGCGCAGGGAATAGCCGCAATCCGCGACTTTCTGCTTTACGAAGAAAGCCAGCAGCGGCGCGCGCCTGAAGTCGATTGGCTGCCGGTGCGGCAAGCGCAATTGACGCGGGTATTGCAAAGTCTGCCCGCTTCCTTCGCCGCGTTGACCTTGGCCGTCGGCGTATGGGGCCTATTGTATTGGCTGACCCGCTCGCCCTGGTGCCTGGTCTGGGCGGTGCTGGTACACGCGGCGCAATTGTGGCGCGCCGTGCAGACCATCAAGGTGAGGCGCCAGGGAGCGCCGCCCTGGCGCATCGCCGCCATCATTCGGGAACAAACGGTTTGTTTATGGCTGCTGGGCTGCGCCTGGGGACTGGCGCCGTGGATGCTTGGCTCGGAAGACAGCGTGGCCTTCCTGACCGTTGTCATTTTCATGGTGGGTTTGAACGCCAGCGTCACGGTGGTGATGTCTTCTCTGGCGCAGGTCGTGATCGCGTTCGTTTTGCCGGCCATGCTGGGCGTCATCACTCATTCGATGTATTTCGGCGGCGTGCTGGGCTGGGTGCTGGCTTTGTACTTGATCGAAGCCTTGCTGGTCAGTTTGCACTGGACTTTCGTGCACGTAGCCGAATTGGAAAAATCCCTGCGCACCGGTTTCGAAAACGAAAGCCTCGCCCGGCAATTGAGCGAGCAAGTCGAACGGGTACAAGCCAGCGAGCGCGAGAAAAACCGCTTCATCGCCGCCGCCAGCCACGACCTGCGCCAACCCTTGCACGCGGCGACGCTGTTCGCCGAGGCGCTGCTGTTGAGCGATAACCTGAACCGCCATGACCGCGAGCTGAGCCAGCGCGCCAAGGAATCGCTGGCGGTGCTGGCGGCATCGCTCAACGGTATGCTCGACATCTCGCGGCTGGATGCCGGCGCGGTTACCGCACATGTGCAGCCGCTCAGCCTGCAAGAAATTTTTATCTCCTTGCAGCACAACTATGAACCGCGCGCCGAGGAAAAAAACCTGGCGCTGCGCATCCGCGCTCCCGGCGATCTTTGGGTGCATAGCGACGCCCTGTTACTGGAACGTATGCTCAGTAACCTGCTCGACAACGCCATCAAGTACACCCGTCAAGGCGGCGTGCTGATCGTGGCGCGTCCGTGCCCGGCGGCTAACCAAGCGGTCAATATCGACGTCATCGACACCGGCGCGGGCATCGCGGTGGCGCATCAAGAACGCATCTTCGACGAGTACTACCAGATTCATAATCCACAGCGCGACCGCGACCAGGGGCTTGGCCTGGGGCTGTCCATCGTCAAGCGGCTGAGCGCCCTGCTCGGCCACCCGCTTACCTTGCGCTCGCGCCCCGGACGCGGCTGCCGCTTTTCCTTGCAACTGCCGCGCGCCGCCGCGCCGCTCACGCCGCTGCTGGTGCCACAAGCGCCGCTCGAATCCGCCGCCGCGCTATCCTTGCCCCGGCAGGTGCTATTGCTTGATGACG
>JAITMI010000361.1 GCA_031277435.1 Pseudomonadales bacterium | reverse complement strand
TCGCCGATGATGAGTTCGCGTTGCCCGCGCCCGAGCGCAAACAAGGCGTCGATCACCAGGATGCCGGTTTGCACCGGCTGCGTCACCAGGTCGCGTTCGATGATCGCGGGCGCGGGGCGCTCAATCGGCATGAGATTTTCCGCCGTGATTGGCGCGCCGCCATCAAGGGGCCGTCCCAAGGGATCGACCACACGCCCCAATAGTTCTGGCCCTACCGGTACACGCACCACGTCGCCGCTGCCGCGCACGATGTCGCCAGCTTCGACGCCGCTGCCGCTATCGAGCAGCACGCAGGCGATGCGCTCTGCATCCAAGGTTTGCGCAAAGCCCACCTGGCCTTTGTCGAAACGCAAGAGTTCGTTGAGCCGGGTGCGCGGCAGGCCGCCAATTTGCGCCACGCCGTCGGCGATGGCCTCTACCTTGCCGATTTCGGCGATGTCGGGGCCGAGCGCCGCGTCCTTGACTTGCGCGCGCGCCTGATCGAGCCAGGCGGGAGAAAGCAGCTCAGCCATGCTCAGCCTCGCTGAGTTGACGCAGCACCGCCGCCAAGTCCGCGCGCCAGCTATTGGTGACGAGGATATCCGTACCGCAGAGTTCAAAACCCGCGATCAGCGCCGCCTCCACCGTAAAGTGGACATCGAGCGGATGCCCGAGCGCATCGGCGAGGCGTTCGCGGTAGCTCGCCTGTTCCACGTCGCTGAGCGCGGTGGCGGTGAGAATTTGCGGCGCGTCGATGCGCTGGCGCTCAGTGGCGGGCAAGGCGGCGATTTTAGCGAGCAAGGATTGGAACAAAGCTTCCGTAACCACTTGCGGCGGCAAGCGGCTGAGCAAAGTACCGGCGATAGTGGTGGCGAGTTCCGCGGCCTGGGCGCGCAGCGCTTCGGCTGCCACTTGCCGTTCCCGCGCCAGCGCCGTTTCGACTTGCGCGGCGTGCGCGCTGGCTTCATCCTCGGCCTGCTTGAGCAAGGTTTGCGCGGACAGCTCAGCGGCGTCGAGCACCGCTTTGCGCTGCTGTTCCACCGTGGCGGTCAGCGCGGCGCGCTGTGCCTCGAACGCGGCGCCTTCGGCCTGTGCTTTGGCCTTGGCGGCTTCGGCATCAGCCAATAATTTATCCGCCGCCGCCTGCCGCGCGGCAATCGCCGCCAGCACCGGCCTGTAAAGAAAGCGGCTGAGCAGCCAGATCAACACCAAGACGTTGATCGCTTGCAGCGCCAGCGTCCACCAATCAATTGTCATGATCGTTTATTCAACCAATTATTAAACTAATCAGGCAACAAAAGGGTTGGCGAACAAGAGCAATAATGCGACTACCAAACAGTAAATCGCCATTGTCTCGATCATCGCCAAGCCCACGAACAGGGTGCGCGAAATGGTATTGGCCGATTCCGGCTGGCGGGCGATGGCGTCCATCGCGGCGGCCACCGCTTTGCCTTCGCCCAGGGCCGGGCCGATGGAACCGATGGCGACGGCCAAGGCCGCGCCTAAAATACTGACGATTTGAATCCAATTCATGGGGTTTCCTTCTTTGCTTCAGAAGCGGCTTCGCTGATCGCGCTGCCGATAAAGACCAAGGCCAGCGCGGAGAAAATATAAGCCTGCACGGCGCCCGTCAACATATCGAGCGCCATCAGGGGAATCGGTACCAAGAGCCCGGAAAGATCGAGCACCACGGCAACGACGAATACTCCACTCATCACGTTACCGAACAAACGTACCAAAAGTGAAAAAATACGAGTAAAACTCTCGATGACATTGAGCGGCGCCAACAGCAGCACCGGGCGGGTGAAGGAGCGCAGATAGCCTCTCGCGCCCAATTTGCGCACGCCAAACCAGATGGTGGCGCCAAACACGATCAAGGCCAGCGCGGCGTCGGTTTCCAGATGCGCGGTGGGCGGCTCGACGCCGGGAATCAGCGAGGACCAGTTGGCACAGAGGATGAACAAGAACAAAGTGCCAATCAATGGCAGATAGGGATCAGGTTCATCGTCCATCGTTTCACGCACCTGGCCCGCCACCACGCTGACGACAAGTTCGAGCAGCGCCTGCATCCGCGTGGGCTGGGCGCGCAAGTTGCGGGTACAAAGCCAACTGCCGCCGGTGAGTAGCAGCATCAAGCCCCAGGTTGTTACCACGGCGCTACTGATCGGCACCGGGCCGATTGAGAACAGGATGTCGAGGCTCAGTGGTGAATCGATCATTCCTTTATTCCTCCTCCCGTATATTTCTCCTCCCGCACCGCGCGCCGCAATACTACCAAGCGCGCCAGCATGATTCCCACTGCGCAGGCTACTAGCGAAGCAGCGCCAAAATATGCCGCCACCACCAATACCAAGGCGATGAAGGCCAGCCGCGTAAGCTGCATCCCCACCGCGCGCGCCACGGCGCCGCCTTGCAAGTACAGCTCGGTATTGCGCCGCAATAGCGCGAAATGCAGCCGGCCAGCGGCATAGCCGCTCAACAGGAACAATAATGGAACGAGTATAGTCATTGCCGCTGCATCCATTTCCACGCCATCCAGCAACCAAAGCCCAGGCCGATCAATAAGGCCGGAGCGGTCCAAAATACGCCGGTGCCAAAATAGTGATCCACTTTGCGCCCCACATACAGCGCCACCAAGGTCGGCAGCACGATGGCCCAGCCCAAAATGCCGACTTGGCCGAGATAGCGCGCAAGCGAGGGCTCGCTCTCGGCGCGGCGGCGGCGTTCTTCGCGCAGGCGCACCGCGTTCAGCATTTTTTCTTCCGGCGGTGTCGGATCGTCGCCGCTCATACGCTCAACTCCGTGCCGCCACCGCCGCCGCGCAGCGCCTGCACGATCTGGCGAATCGCGCGCATCCGCAATTGCGCCGCGCTGGCGCCGGCGCGGCGTTCGGCATCGCGTTCGCTGTGATAACCGGCCAAGACTTGTGCTTCGAGCGCGGCGGGGTCTTCGCCCAAGTGCGCCTCGCGGGTGGCGATCAAGACTTCCTCCCCGCCCAACACGCTGAACACGCCGCGCCGCACCGCGCAATAACCGCGCCGCCCATCTTCATGCCGCCACGATACTACCGATAAAGCCAAGGTGGTCAAAAAATCGGCGTGGCCGCGCAGAATGCCAAAGCTGCCACTTTCATCTTCGGCGCGCACTGACACTACGTCAGTGAGATCCGCCACTACGGCGATGGGATCGGTAATCAAAAGCCGCATGGCTGCACCTCGCTCATGTTTTCACCTTGGCGCGCGCTTCGGCAATGTCGCCCACCATGTAGAGCGCGCTTTCCGGCCAGGTGTCCGCTTCGCCGTCCAGAATGACGCGCACGCCCGCCAAGGTATCCTTGAGCGCGACTGAGCGACCGGGCGTTCCAGTAAAGGCTTCGGTGACGGTAAAGGGCTGCGTGAGAAAACGCTGCAAGCGGCGCGCGCGGCCCACGATCAAACGATCCTGCGCGCCCAATTCCTCCAGCCCCAATAGCGCGATGATGTCTTGCAGCGAGGCATAATGCGCTAAAGTTTCGCGCGCTTGTTCGGCGAGTTGATAATGATCCTTGCCGACGACTGAGGGGTCGAGCAGGATTGAGGACGAGGCCAAGGGATCAATGGCCGGATACATGCCCTGCGCCGCCATTTGCCGCGACAGCAGAATCGACGCATCAAGATGGCTGGAAATCGCCGTCACCGCCGGATCGGTGAAATCGTCGGCGGGCACGTAGACCGCCTGAATCGCCGTTACCGCCGCGCCCGCGACGGAAGTGATGCGTTCCTGCAGATCAGCAACCTCACTCGCCAACGTAGGCTGGTAACCCACCCGCGACGGCGGCCTGCCCAAGAGGCCCGACACCTCGCTGCCCGCCTGCACGAAGCGGAACACGTTATCCATCAGCAGCAATACATTGCGATGCTGCGCGTCGCGGAAATATTCGGCCATGGTGAGCGCCGTCATGCCCACTCGCCAGCGCGCGCCGGGCGGCTCGTTCATCTGCCCGAATACCAGCACGGTGCGTTCCAAAACGCCGGAGCCGCGCATATCGCCCAAGAGTTCATGCCCCTCGCGCGAACGCTCGCCTATGCCGGCGAACACCGACACGCCCTGATAGCGTTCCACCATCGCGTGAATCAGTTCCATCACCAGCACGGTCTTGCCCACGCCCGCGCCGCCAAACATCGCCGCCTTACCGCCCTGCGCCAAGGGCGCGAGCAGATCGATGGCCTTGATGCCAGTCTCGAACATGGCGGTGGCCGCGCTTTGCTGCGCGAGCTTGGGCGCGCCGCGGTGAATCGGCCAGCGCGGCGTATCGGCGGGCAACTGTGCGCCCAAGTCGCCCGCCGTGCCCGTCACGTCGAACAGCCGCCCCAGCGTGGCATCACCCACCGGCACCATCAGCGGCCCGCCGCTGGCCGCCACCGGCACACCCCGGCTCAAGCCATCTGTCCCCTGCAAGGCCAACGCCCGCACCGTGCACGCATCAAGATGGCTTTGCACCTCGGCGATCAGTTGCCCCGGCTGATCCCAGAGAATCGCCAGCGTGTCATCCACCGCCGGCAAAGCCCCCGGCGCAAAACGCACGTCCACCACCGCGCCGCGTACCGCGACGACGGTGCCCTTGTTTGGGGGAGAAGCAGGGGCAGCGGCGCTCATCGTGCACCGCTCCAAGCAAGGTCAAATCGCGCGAAATTCACATCCTTATGCCTCATGCCTATATCACATCCTCATCGTACCGGGTTGGCTGGCGCCAAAGGAAGCATGGAAATAGCCGCCATTTTAGCGAGCATGAGCGCCACCGCAAGCGATGCGGGAGTAAAAGCCTGGTCAAGAACCTTCATACCCTCATCCGTTGCAAGAGCAAGCCAGCGCGCGGTAGGCTTCACGAAGTGCAGTGAGTAGCTTGGGCTGAGCGCAGCGAAGCCCAACATTGAAACCATTTTGGAACGAAACATGTTGGGCGTCGCTGCGCTCAGCCCAACCTACACGCGCCGAGGAATTCAGCTCATGTTTACAAAATTTATCCTCTTCGTTATCACGCTTTTTTTCTGCGAGCTATCGGTCGCCGCTGATCTCCCGCAATGCGAGGACAATATACGCATGGCAAGTCCGCGCACAACCCATAAATACCCGTCCTATGAATCCGTAAAAGATGTCCTTCCAGGGACAACGTATTTACACGCCTTTGTCGAAGGCAGCGTCTTGCTAAATTTCAATGTGAGGCCGGATGGCTCAGTCTACGGAGCGACTGTAGTCGAGTCAGAAGCATGGTCAGATAGATACCAGCGAAGCTACCCCAGATTCTTCGATGAAACCATGCTGAAATATATTACGACCGTGAAGTATGAAGGTATTGAGAACGAGTGTAATACCTCAGCGACATTTAGATTCTCCTTCGAGGAAGAAGATAGTATCCGTACCGTTAAAGTGCCATCTGTAACGTATAGCTGTAACCAAGCGGAATCCGATAGTCCTTGCGTGCCGCCTGATACGGCATCTCCCGGATCAGATAGCGAGTAGCGAGCGAGT
>JAITMI010000277.1 GCA_031277435.1 Pseudomonadales bacterium | reverse complement strand
CTGGCCGACTGCGTTTTCGGAAATGCGATCACGTCGCGGATCGACTGCGAGCCGGTCATCATCATGACCAAACGGTCCAGACCAAAGGCCAAGCCGCCATGCGGCGGCGCGCCATACTTGAGCGCGTTGAGCAGGAAGCCGAATTTTTCCTGCGCTTCTTCCTCGCCAATGCCCAGCATGGCGAACACCGCCGTTTGCATGTCGGCGCGGTTGATACGGATCGAACCGCCGCCGAGCTCAGTGCCGTTGAGCACCATGTCGTAAGCGCGCGCCACCGCTTGCAGCGGATTGGCCTGCAATTCCTCCGGCGAACATTTCGGCGCGGTGAACGGATGATGCACCGCCGTCACGCCGCCTTCCTTGTCCTGTTCAAACATCGGGAAATCCACTACCCACAGCGGCGCCCACACGCAGGTCAGCATGTTGAGGTCGAGGCCGACGCGGATGCGCAGCGCGCCGATCGCTTCGTTCACCACCTTGGCCTTGTCGGCGCCAAAGAAAATCAGATCACCCGTCTTGGCCCCGGTGCGTTCGAGCACCGCCTTCACCGCCGCTTCGGGCATGAACTTGATGATCGGCGATTGCAAGCCTTCGAGCCCGGCGCCGAGATCGTTGACCTTGATCCAGGCCAGCCCCTTGGCGCCATACTGCGCCACGAAAGCCGCGTAATCGTCGATTTTCTTGCGCGGAATTTCGCCGCCGCCCGGCACCTTGAGTGCCACCACGCGGCTGAGCGGGTCATTGGCCGGCGCATTGAAGACCTTGAATTCCACATCGCGCATCAAGTCGGCGATGTCGATGAATTCCATTGGAATGCGCAAGTCGGGGCGGTCGATGCCAAAGCGGCGCATCGCCTCTGCATAAGTCATGCGCGGGAACTCCGGCAGCTCAATGCCCAGGTGTTTTTGGAACAGTTCGCGGATCATGCGCTCGGTGAGCGCCATGATGTCCTCTTCGGTCATGAAGGAGGTTTCGATGTCGATCTGGGTGAATTCCGGCTGGCGATCGGCGCGCAGGTCTTCATCGCGGAAACACTTGGCGATCTGGTAGTAACGGTCCAGACCCGCCACCATCAACAATTGCTTGAACAACTGCGGCGACTGCGGCAAGGCGAAAAACTTGCCCGGATGCGTGCGGCTCGGCACCAGATAGTCGCGCGCGCCCTCGGGCGTGGCGCGGGTAAGGATCGGCGTTTCGATGTCGAGAAAGCCGTTGTTATCGAGAAAATTACGCACCGTGTTGGTGACCGCCGAGCGCAGCAGCATACGCTTTTGCATTTCCGGACGGCGCAGATCCACGAAGCGGTAACGCAAGCGTACTTCCTCGCTCACGCTGGCGTGCTCGTCCAACTGAAACGGCGGCGTTTCCGCCACGTTGAGAATTTCGAGATCCTTGCACAAGACTTCAATGGCCCCGGAAGAAAGCTCCTTGTTCTCGGTGCCACCCGGACGCGCGCGCACCCGGCCCTGAATTTTCAGCACGTATTCGCTGCGCACCTGCTCGGCTTTGGCGAAGCTGTCCGGGGTGTCAGGGTCCACTACTATTTGCGCGAGGCCATCACGGTCGCGCAGATCAAGGAAGATCACCCCGCCGTGGTCGCGGCGGCGATGCACCCAGCCGCAAAGCGTGACGGTTTGATCGGCGTGGCTGAGGTTGAGCTGGCCACAGTAGTGAGTACGCATATAAGGTTTCCTGGTTCCGAAAATTCCTGAGATAGTGGGTTGCCATCGCGCGTCGCGCCGATAGCGCCATGAATAGCGCCGTGTTCAATCGCTATTTTTACTTTGACTGCTGGCGGGTTTGCTGGCCGCCGCCTCGGCGCTTTTGCCGGCATCGGCCTTGGCCTCACCGGCCGGGGCGCTGCCGCTTTTCGCGGCGCCGCCTTCACTCGGGGCAGCGCCATCGCCCTCTGAACCCGCGCCGTTTTTCTTTTTGCCGGTCTTGAAATCGGTTTCGTACCAGCCCGAACCCTTGAGGCGGAAGCTGGGCGCGGACACCAGTTTCACCAAGGTCTCGCGGCCACATTCGGGGCACTCGCGCAGCGGCGGGTCGCTGAACTTCTGGATTTTCTCCAGCACGGCGGCGCAAGCATCGCATTTGTATTCGTAAATAGGCATGGCGTCATTCACCGGGATTGCGCGCCACGGCGGCCTGGCCGTGAGCGCCGTCAAAAGCGCGGCATTGTAGCCTATTTCGCCGGGCGCTGAATAACCCGTGTAGCGAATCAGCCTGACTCACGCGTCAGTAGCGACTGTCGCGCAAGGCTCATCTCCTCGCGTGACGCAAACGCGGGAAACGCCATAAATACCGTAGCGAAGCCGTGGTTTGAGCAAGCTCAACGCGAAGCTAAATTGCGCAAAAACTTTCGCGCGGAAGCTTGTCCGGCATGAGCGATTCCGCTATAAATACGCCACTGCTCAGAGCGACGGACACAGAGCACGATGTAATACCGCAACCGCTGAAGGAAACGCTGAAAGCTCTCTCTTCGTAACAATTGTTGTTTCATTACGCTTGCTGTTGCGCTTGGCCGTCGTCGCGATTAGCCGTCTTGCGCAAAGTGATGAGATTTCAAGTTTGCCGACGCGTTGTCACCCGAAGGGCGTTGTAACCCCAAAGGCGTTGTAACCCAAAAGGAAAGGGGCCTGGCTATCCGGGCTTAACTCAAATCACACCAAAGAGAACCTTGTATGGCTGGTAAAAAATCTTCCAAGCAGGCGATTGCCAAAAAAACCACCGCAATCTCAGAAAAATACACCAAGACCGCGATCCTCAACGACCTCTCCGAAAGCTCCGGCCTGTCCAAGAAAGAAGTGGGCCTGGTGCTCGAAGGGCTGAGCGACATTATTGAACGCCATCTGAAAAAACGCGGCGCCGGCGAATTCACTCTGCCCGGCCTGTTGAAGATCAAAGCCATCAAGCGCCCCGCCCGCCCCGCTCGCAAAGGCGTGCCAAACCCCTTCAAACCCGGCGAATTGATGGATATTCCGAAAAAACCCGCCTCGATCCGCGTCAAGGTACTGCCGCTGAAAAAACTCAAAGCCTTCGCGGAACTCTAAGTTTCACGCCCGCGCAAGCTCACCAAAAAAAAGCAGCTCCTGGAGCTGCTTTTTTTTCAGCCTCGCCAAAGCAGCTTTACATTTGTTCAGACTCTTTTTCGCTCTCGCTCTCGGCGGCAAACTCGAACCAGTCGGCGAAACTGAGACTGAATTCCGCTTTCGCCACGTTTTCCAAATGGATGAACGATTCACGCAACTGCCTGGGCTCAGGCAAATGTCGTTGCAAAATCCTGGGCAAAGACTGCGCCAAATCCAAATCCTCCGCGCCAGGCTGCGCCCAAGGCGTATGGCTCAAGAGATCCCACAGCGACACGCTGCTGAGGTCGCGCGCCAACAGATATTCGTCCTCATCCAAAGCCTGCACCAATTGCCGCTGCCCCAACAGCACGAACAACTGCTTGGCCGATACCGTACGCAAAGGCCAGCCCTCGTCCATCAATTCCTGCACGCGCAGTGTCGCGCCGCTTTGCTGTTTTTCCCACAGCCGGTGCATCAGCGCCAACAGTAGCAGTGAAGGATGCACGTCCTCTTGATGCTGGTTGGCGGCAAAAAGAGGAATGCCGCGCACCAGATTGGCGCCCAAAAGAATCACCACCCAGCCCACATAAATCCATAGCAGGAAGATGGGCACGGCGGCAAAAGTGCCGTAAATCAATTCATAACTGGCGGTGGCGATGAAGCGCGTAAACACCACTTTCACCACCATGAACGACAAGGCCACCACCAGCGCGCCGCAAAAACCGTGGCGTATGCGTACCCCGCAATTGGGCACCGCCACGTACAGCAAGGTGAACGCGCCAGTGGTCAATAGCAGGGGGAACAAGGCGAACAGCACGCGCCGCACACCGATCAAACCCGATACTTCGGTGAAACGCTCAAACAAACTCAACGACGTGACGTAGGAACTGATCGCAAAACCAATGCCCAACAGCAAAGGCCCCAGACTCAGCACGCTCCAATAGAGCAGAAAACTGGTCATCCCCTTGCGCAGCTCCTGCACGCCCCAGATCAAATTGAAATTACGCTCCACGCTGACCAGCATCAGGTACGAAGTCACCAGCAGCATCACCGCGCCGACCCAGGTCAGGTTGCGCGCCTGCCCGCTGAAATTGGCCAGATAACGTTCGAGTTGTTCGCTGGAACTTGGCAGCAAGCTATCGAAAATCATCTCCTGAATCTGCGTGCCAAATACCTGGAACGAAGGCACCGCGGAAAGCACGGCGAACACCAGCGTAATCAAGGGCACCACCGCGAACAGGCTGGTGTAAGTAAGCGACTTGGCGGTTTCCAAACCCTGGTTCCGCATGAAACCACGATAAACGAAACGCAGAAAATTCCACAACGTGGCGGGGCGGTACCAGAACATGCGACATCAGACTCCTTAAGCAACAAACTCCCTAGCGGCGAATTCCCTGGCCTTACATGTGCATTGCGATGACCGGGCTGGCTGTCTACCATTGCGGTTCACGCACTTGGCCGAACCTTATGACACAAATCACCCTGTACCACAATCCACGCTGTAGCAAGTCGCGCCAGGCTCTGGCGCTGCTGCAAGAACAAGGGCTTGAACCCACGCTGCGGCTGTATCTGGACGAAGCGCCCAGCATCAGTGAGCTGGAGCGCTTGCTGACTCTGCTCAATACGTCCCCGCGCGAGATCATCCGCGGCAACGACGCGCTGTATCAGGAACTCGGCCTCGATCAGCCCTTGTCCGATGCCGAACTCTTGCGCCAACTGGCGGCGCATCCGAGCCTTTTGCAGCGCCCCATCGCGGTTAGCGGCCAGCGCGCCGTCATTGCCCGCCCGCCAGAATTGGTGCTGGAAATTTTGTCATGAACAGTCCTTATGTGCTCATCCTGTATTACAGCGTCGGCGGTTCGGTGGCGGCAATGGCGCGTGAAATCGCGCAGGGCGTCAACGCGGTGGGCGGCATCGAAGCGCGCCTGCGCACCGTGCCGCCGGTAGCGCCCGCCACGCAAACGGCGCTGCCGCCCGTTCCAGAATCCGGCGCCATCTACTGTAACGGTGAAGATTTACGCGACTGCGCCGCCTTGGCGCTCGGCAGCCCCACCCGCTTCGGCAACATGGCGGCGGCGCTCAAATACTTTCTCGACGGCAGCGCCGACCTTTGGCTCAGCGGCAGCCTGATCGGCAAACCAGCCGGCGTTTTCACCTCCACCGCCACCTTGCACGGCGGCCAGGAAAGCACCTTGCTCAGCATGATGCTGCCTTTGCTGCACCACGGCATGTTGCTGTGCGGCCTGCCCTTCAGCGAAGCGGCGCTCTCTACCACGCAAAGCGGCGGCACGCCCTATGGCCCGAGCCACGTCGCTGGCGCCACGGACAAACTGCCGCTGAGCGAGGCCGAAATAACGCTGTGCCGCGCGCTCGGCGAACGCCTGGCGCGCATCGCGCTCAAGTTGTCACCGCCGTGACGCAAAAAGCCAGCATCGCCGAAGGCTACCGTGGCAAATAATTATTGACAATGTACTGAAATCGTGCTATTCTTCGATTATCAGAAATTATTAATGGCGGTATGTATATGATTTTATATAGTTACCGCCAAAAATCCGGGGAGACTTATGCCATGAAGATTGTCGGACGACATGATGAGATAATAGAACTTGATGAGTATTATCATTCGGGAAGACCGGAGTTCCTCGTTGTATATGGGCGAAGGCGAGTGGGTAAAACATTTCTA
>JAITMI010000287.1 GCA_031277435.1 Pseudomonadales bacterium | reverse complement strand
CCTGGTCGTGCTCCTGCGCGAGACTGTCGCGGTAGCTAATGTCGGGGTTGTCCACGCCGTGCAACGTCATGTTCATGCTGCCAATACGCAGCATCGTCGAGTCGAAATCAAAACCGTGGAACATGCGGTTATGAAAGTGCTGGCGCGGCTTTTCCTCGTGGAACAATCGCGGATGCCGTTCGCGCAGATATTCGCTCGCCGCCACCAGAAAACCGCAGGTGCCCGCCGCCGGATCGCAGATCACATCCTCCGGCGTGGGCCGCATCATCGCGACCATCAGGCCAATGATGTGGCGTGGGGTACGGAACTGGCCGTTGGCGCCGGCGCTGGCGATCTTGCTCAGCATGTATTCGTACAGATCGCCCTTGGTGTCGCGCTCGTCCATGGGAATCTTGCCGAGCATGTCCACCGCCTTGACGAGCAGCGCGGCGTTGCTGAAACCCAGGCGCGCGTCTTTCATGTGCTGGCCGTAGCTGGATCCCCTCTCCCCCATCTCGCGCAGAAAGGGGAACACATGCTCGGCCACCACCTCCATCATTTCGCGCGCCTCGAAATTCTTGAAGCGCGACCAGCGCAGATCGGCATACGGACGCCCTTGTTTGTCCACGCCTTGAGGGAAAATCACCCGTTCCACGGCGGCGCCGAGAGTGGCGGCTTTGTTTTCTTCCCGCGTTTGCAAGTCATCCAGCCGCCTGATGAACAGCAGATAGGTAATCTGTTCGATGACGGACAGGGGGTTGGACACGCCGCCGGTCCAGAAGGCGTTCCAGATTTGATCGACCTGGTTGCGAATATCGCCGGTCAGCATTTTTAAGCCGCGCTAGTCGAGAGCTTTGGTAAAAATCTTCGAATTCCGCTGATAGTTGTACAACGATTTCTTTTTCTGCGGCAATTCATCCACGGAACTTGGCACGAAGCCGCGTTCCACGAACCAGTGTGGCGATTTGGTGGTCAGGACGAACAAGCTCGACAGGCCGATTTTACGCGCTTGTTTTTCCACTTGTTCCAAAAGTAGCTGCGCGCGGTTGTGATTGCGGTAATCGGGGTGCGTGGCGAGGCAGGCGAGTTCGCCGCTGTGGGCATCTTGCGGGTAGAGCGCGCCGCAACAAATGATCATGCCTTCGCGTTCGATGACGAAAAACTGTTCGATTTCCGCTTCCAATAAATCTCGCGAACGGTGTACCAGGATGCCTTCGGCTTCGAGCGGTTCGATCAGTTCGAGGATGCCGCCCACATCCTTGATGGTGGCGGGGCGCAGTTGTTCGTATTGTTCCTGAGTGATGAGCGTGCCGATGCCGTCGCGGGTAAAGAGTTCGATGAGCAGCGCGCCGTCGTCTTCATAGGAAATCACCTGCGAGCGTTTTACGGTGGCGCTGCACGCTTTTACGCTCAGTTCGAGATTTTTCAGTTCTTCGTCGAGGCCATTAGCGGCGATTTTTTGCTTGATGAGCGCTTGCGCTTCCTCGGCGCTGAGTTTGCTGATGCGTTCGCCGTCCTGGTCCAAAATGCCGGCTTCCTCGCCGTAGATCATCAGTTTGTCGGCCTTGAGCGCGATGGCGGTGGCGCAGGCGACGTCCTCCACGGTGAGGTTGAACACTTCGCCGGTGGGTGAATAGCCGAGTGAGGGCACCAGCACGATGTGGCCGTTGTCGAGCTGCTTGCGGATGGCCTCGTGTTCGACTTTGCGTACTTCGCCGGTGAAGCCGTAGTCGATGCCGTCTTGTATACCGAACGGTTTTGCCATGATGAAATTGCCGCCGGCGATGTTGAGATCGGCGCCGTGCATCGGTGAGTTGATCAGGCCCATCGAGAACGTCGCTTCTATATCGATGCGCAGGCGGCCTACGACGTTCTTGATGATTTCCAAGCTCGGCGCGTCGGTAATACGCACCAGATTGCGGATTTGCCCGGTGATTTTTTCCTGCATTTCGATTTTGTGCCCGGCGGCGGCCAGCGCGGCGTCGATCTGCGGGCGCGCGCCGTAGGCCAGCACCAGTTTCACTCCGAGGCTGCTCAGCAGCGTGAGATCGTGCGCGATGTTCCAAAAATTATCGTGCGCCAGCGCTTCGCCCGGCAGCAGGATGACGAATACCTTGCCGCGATAGGCATTGATGTATGGCGTGGAGTGCCGGAACCAGTTGACGTATTGCGTGATGTCCATGCCCGTGACCAAAGAATGGCGAAAAAGGCGCTTATTCTACCGCAAAAACGCGCCTCAACCTCGCGGCAAGTTGCTCCAGCCGTGCCAGGCCAGGTAGAGGCCGAGCAGCATGATGAGCGCGCTGGACACATAAGGCGCCTTGCGCACGATCTCGCCAAAACCATCCCAGCGTTTGGCGACTTGCTTGAGGCTCAGCGCGGCGATTACGCCGGAGGCGACCATGGTCAGCGCCAGACCGATGCTGAAACACAGCACCAACGCCGCGCCAAGCGTCAGCCGCTCGAATTGCAGGCACAGTAAAAGTACGGTGATCGCGCCGGGGCAGGGCACTAGGCCGCCAGTCAGGCCGAACAGCACGATCTGGGCGGTGGTGACGTGCTGGCTCTGGAAGCGGCGGCGGATATCGGCGGCGTGTTCCATTTCATGCGCGCCGGCGAAATCGCCGCTCATGATTTCCAATTCGTGTTGTTCATTTTTATTTAATGCGTCGTCGTCGTGATGCTCGTGTTCATGGTGTTCGTGATGGTGGTGTTCGTGATGATGATACTCGTGTTCGTGCGCATGATGATGCGCGAGCGCGGCTTGTTCGCGGCGCGTGCGTTGCAGCATCCATAGCGCCAGCGCCACGATCAAAAAACCTGAAACAAATTGAAAATAAGGCTCGGTATCCTCGGCGTTCAAATCGGCGAACAGCCAGATGCCCGCCAAGGCCACCACCCACACCACCAGCGTGTGCGACAGCGTGGCGCACAGCCCAAGCAGCGCGGCCTGGCGCACCGTGCCGCGCACGGCGATGATGAAGGCGGCCATCATGGTTTTGGAATGGCCGGGTTCGAGCCCGTGCAGCGCGCCGAGCAGGATCGCGGTGGGCGCGAACAGCCAGGCGTTGGCGGCGTTTTGTTGCAACAGATTGGTGAGGGCGTCCATAAGTGCTCAGCTTCTGGGGCTGTTATTCGCCATGTCGAGCCAGTCGAGTTCGACTTCGAGCTGGTGGAACGCATCTTCGCCGATTTCGTCGTTGGCGCGCATCACCAATATCGCTTGGCGCGCGGCGTGCAAAGCGCCGCCGTGAATGTCGCTGTGGGCGTGGCGTAGCGAGCGGATTTTGTCGCCTTCTTCATCAGCGTTTTCACCGGCGAAATGCGCGGTGAGTTCTTGCCTGATCGATTCCGCCAGCGCCGAACCATCGCTGGCGAAAGTAGCCAGCGCCGCGTGCAGCGCGCGTTCCCGCGCCACGCTCACTTCGTGGCCTACCGGGTCTTCATCGTGCAGCTTGATCCAGCGCAATAGCGGTTTGATGGTGAAACCCTGAATGCCCAAAGTGCCCAGCACCACGGCGAAGGCGACGAAGACGATGAGATCGCGGTAGGGAAAACCATCCGGCAACACCAGCGCGGTAGCCAGCGACACGATGCCGCGCATTCCCGACCAGGAAATAACCAGGCCGCCGCCAACACTCGCCTGCAACATGGGCCGCGGCAGATGAAAACCCTCACGCCGTTCGCGCCAACGGAAACAAGCGTTACAAAACATATACCACAGGATGCGCAGCACGATCACCGCTACCAGCACCGAGACGCCGGTAATCACGTAAAGGCGGCGTTCCTCGAACGCCAATTCCGCGAGAATTGGCCGCAACTGCAAGCCGATGAAGATAAACGCCAGAATATTCATCGCGAAAACCGTGGTTTCCCACACCGCGTAAGTGGGCAGGCGCACGCGGGCGGGGATCGTGTCGGGGGTCAGCCGCGCCATCGTCATGGCGTAGGCCACCATCGTCAGCACCGCGGAAAGCCCGCTGGCTTCAGCGAGAATCCAGACGCTGAAAGTGGTGACGAACTGCACGACGATCGAGGTCGGCACATGGTGGATGCGCGCCCACAGTTGGGCGACCGCCCAGCCGAACGCGGGGCCGGCGACGAAGCTGCCGGCAACACCCACCAAAAACGCCGGCGCCACCGTACCGAGGCTGAAACCGCCCGCCGCCACCGCGCCGACGGCGAGGCGGTAAATCAACAGCGCGCTGGCATCGTTGAGCAGGCTTTCGCCTTCGAGGATGGTCAAAATCCGCTGCGGCGGATGCAGCGGGCGCAGCACGGCGGTGGCGGAAACGGCATCGGGCGGCGCCACGATGGCCCCCAGCGCGATAGCCGCCGCCCACGGCATATCCGGCACCAAAGCGCGCAACAAGAGCGCCACGCCAAGCGCCGTCAATACCACCGCGCCGACCACCAGGCTGGTAACGGGCGCCCAGTTGTCACGCAAATCCCTGATCGACGTGCCATAAGCGGCGACCAACAGCACCGGCGCCAGGAACAAGGCCAAGACCAAATCCGGCGGAATCGCGAAGCTGGGCGCTTCCGGCAGCAGCGCCAACAGCGCGCCGCCAAGCGCGAGAAACACCGGGTAAGGCGCGCCAACACGGCGCGCGAGGCTGGCCAGAATGAGCGCGGCGGCGAACAGGCCGAGTAATTCGATGAGTTCACTCATGGGGGGAGACGATCCTTATCTTGAACGGGCGCTAGTGTAGCGTAGGGGCAGGCTGACGTAATGACAAACGGAGCTATATGAATGGCCGTAAAACGTAGGTAAACAATGTTCGTAGGGGCGACCGGCGGTCGCCCGTCCCGAACACGAAACGAATGTACAGGCTGTTGTAGGGGCGGGCACGGGGGCCTGCCCCAAAACCCGCGCCGGTCGAGGCGATGGGGTGAG
>JAITMI010000235.1 GCA_031277435.1 Pseudomonadales bacterium | reverse complement strand
AGCGTTCCAATTTGAACTGAAAGCGCCAACCCTCCGCCGTCGCCACCGGCAGGCTCCACACCACGCCTTCCGCCCATACATCACTTGGCGCCGCCGTCACCGGCCACCAGTCATCCAGCGTCTGCCGGCCCTGCCAGGCGAGCCACCAGGCGCCCAGCAAAAACAGCGCCGGCACGCGCAAGCGGCGATAAGCCCGCGCGCACAAAAGTAGCGGCAACCAAACCAATAACCACGGCGCACTTGGCAAGCGCGGCAGCCAGGCCGCCAGCACCACGCCAGCGCAAAACGCGATCATCCGCAAACGCATGACCGGACCCCGTTAAAGGCCGCAGTGTAGTTCAGAGTTGGCGGGTTTGCTTTTTTATTTGCGATGATGCGTGCAGCGCGACTTCCACATGATGCGCCTATGCGCAAACACCTGCTCTGTACTGCTTTTGGGTGTTGACACGCAGAGTCAATTTAGAAACATATAATTTGGTATAAAGATTCGATGAATGCCTCAGCGCACGGATCACTGGCGAAAGGTGGACACAAGTAAGTGGCTGTCATATCTTTACCCCACTTATTTCCAAGGAGCACATTTGAACCCATGAAAATAGCGAAAACTCTTTTTATATCTTTGCTGTTCTGTTCGCCAGTGATGGCGCAAGTCAAACCCTGTGAAGATCTCAAGAACGAGATCGACGCCAAACTGCAAGCCAAAGGCGTGCAAAACTATACGCTGGAAATCGTATCAGCGGATGCTGTAGGTGACCGGACGGTAGTCGGTTCCTGCAATGGCGGGCAAGACCGCATTGTTTATACGCGGCGCTGAGAGCGAGCTGCCGGTTCATTCATGCCGTTTGCGCGGGTGCTCGCTCACGCTCTGCACCTTGCGCGAACCCTGCACTGTTATTGCGCGTTCCTTGGGCACGGCGAATACATTCATGCAGGTCATGTTGCCGAAAATATTTTCCTGTTTGCCGTTAAAATTGTTCGCCGGAAACAGCGGCGCAACCTGCCAATAAGCGTCATATTCCATCTCAAATAGCAGGCGCAATGTCGCTTCCGAACCTTCGCCTGGCAATTCGTTTTCCACGAACAATAAGGGCCTCGATGCTGAAATCAGCCCGCGCGCGCCTTCCAGCACCGCCGCTTCCATTTCTTCGACATCAATCTTGATGACGTGCGCGCCCGCCGCGACCTTGAGATCATCCAGGCGATGTATTGGAACGGGAATACGGTTCACCGCCTTCTCATCCTTCGTCAGGAACGGTTCCAGCCGCAGGGCGCCATAATTGTTCGGCTCGGCATAGGTGAAATCCGGCAAATCAACCCATCCCGGCGCACGGCCCAGCCCGGCATTGAGGGCAAGGACGTTAGTGGCATCGTTTTCGATCAGATTCGCGGCAAGCAGGCTGTGCACGAATGGTTGCGGCTCGAAGGCCAATACTTTGCCCCGCGGCCCCACCGCTTTGGCGAAGGCCAGCGTGTGCGAACCGATGTTCGCGCCGATATCGAGCACCTTCATCCCCGGTTTGATGACCTGGGTGAGCAAATCAATTTCGCTTTGCGACCACTCGCCATATTCAATCAAGGACTTCGCTATGATCTGGTCCGAGGCCAGCACGTTCATCTTGCCGTAGCGAGTGTTTATTTTTTGCACCTTCATGCTATTGCCTCCCGTTTCCTTGGATGAATCCGCAAACCTTATGTTCAATTATTCATAACGCAAAATTTCCGCCGGTTTCAAACGCGCCGCGCGTGAGGCGGGATAAAGCGTCGCCAGCAGGCTGAGCAAGAGCGCCAAGGCACAAATCAATAGCAGATCGCCCGGTAGAATTTCGGTAGGCAGGTAGTTGACCGGGTAAACGTCCGGGTTCAAGAGCACCACGGAAGTATGCGTTTGAATCCAGTTCACCAGCGGCCCCGCCAGCGTGGTCAGCACGAGACCGAGCACGAGGCCCAGCCCGGTGCCGATCAGGCCGATCATGGCGCCTTGCACCAGAAAGATGCGGCGAATCGTGCCGAGCGAACAGCCCATGGTGCGCAAAATCGCGATGTCGCCGCGCTTGTCGCGCACTACCATGATGAGGCTCACCACCACGTTGAAGGCGGCCACCGCCACCAGCAAGGTCAGCAGCAAGCCCACCATCGTCTTGGAAATGCGGATGTTTTCGTAAATGGCGCCGTAGCTGGCGGTCCAGTTGTTCACTACTACGCTACTTGGCAAGAGCTCCCGCAAACTTTGCCCTAGAGTGAATACCGCGAATAAATCATCGGTCTGCACCCGCAGACCATGAATGCCTTCGCCGAGGCGGTACAAGCGCTGCGCGTCTTGCAGGTGCACGTAGGCCAGATTGCCGTCGAGCTGTGAGCCGATGCTGAAAATCGCGCCCACGGTGAAGCGTTTTTGCCGCGTGAATTCGCCCATCGGCGTCAAGGGCACTACGGTGGAAACCAATGTCACCGTATCGCCCACTTGCACGCCCAATTGCCGCGCCAGCGCGGCGCCAAGCGCGATGTGATAGCTGCCGCTCGTCAAGCTATCGAGACTGCCTTCAGTCAAAAAATCGCCGAGGATAGAAACCTGTTGTTCCTGAACCGGGTCGATGCCTTGCAGCAAGACGCCCTTCGCCTGCCCCCGCGCCAGCAGCAAACCTTGCAGTTGCAGCCAGGGCGCGGTACCGCTGACCCCAGGCACGGCTTCAATGCTTTCCCGCAAGGGCTGCCACTGGGCCTCGCTCGCCAGGGGATTGTTGCGCGCGGTGCTGAGCGTCATGTGCGGAATCAGAGCCAGAATGCGCTGTTGCAATTCGCGGTCAAAGCCATTCACTACCGACAGTACCGTAATCAATATCGCCACCCCAGCGGCGAGCCCCAGCATCGACAGCCAGGAAATAAAACCCACCAACAGATTGCTGGAACGCAGTGAAGCGTAGCGCGTGCCAATGAACAGCGCGGGATATTTGCCGCTCGCGCTCATATCAGCCTTGCTCCAGTGGATGCAGCCGGCCATCGCGCAGCACCAGGGTGCGGTCCATGCGCTGGGCCAGGGAATTGTCGTGCGTCACCAGCACGAAACTGATATTGAACTGTTCATTCAGGCGCAGAATCAAGTTGTGAATGGCCTGTGCGCTATGGCGGTCAAGATTGCCGGTGGGTTCGTCCATCAATACACAGGCTGGCGCGTTGACCAGGGCACGGGCGATCGCCACGCGCTGGCGTTCGCCGCCCGAGAGTTGGGCTGGCTTGTGCGTCAGGCGTTCCTTCAAACCGACTTCTTCCAATAACGCGGCGGCGCGGTCAAGGCATTCGCGATACGGGCGGCGCGCGATGATGAGCGGCATCGCCACGTTTTCCTGCGCGCTGAATTCACCTAACAGATGATGAAATTGATACACGAAACCCAACGCCCGGTTGCGCAATTGATCCTGCTCCGTGGCCTTGAGCGCGCTGATGTCCTGCCCGCTCACCAACACCTGGCCAGAACTTGGGTTATCGATGCCGCCCAGCAAATTGAGCAGCGTGGTTTTGCCAGAGCCCGACACGCCGATGATCGCGAGTTTTTCGCCCTTGGCTACGCAGAGTTCAAGACCATCAAGCACTTGCAGGCGATGTTCACCCTGCACGAAATGCTTGCTGAGTTGGCGACACTGTAAAACGGCGTCATTCATAACGTAACACCTGGGCCGGCAGGATGCGCGAGGCTTTGTAGGCCGGATAGAGCGTGGCGAGAAAACTGATGCACAGCGCCAGCGCGCAAATCAGCGCGACATCGCCGCCGTGCAGTTCAGCGGGTAATTGACTCAATAAATATAAACCATTCGGGTTGAACCAGGATTCCAATACTGTGCTGATCGGTTGAAAACGCGCGGCGATGAGGCTGCCAAGCGCCGCCCCCAGCGCGATGCCGCCTACGCCAATCACGCTGCCCTGCACCAGAAAAATGCCCATGATCGTGCGCTGACTCGCGCCCATGGTGCGCAAGATGGCGATGTCGGCCTGTTTTTCGCCCACCACCATCACCAGGGTGGAGACGATATTGAAAGCGCCGATCGCCACGATCATCAGCAGCATGAAACTGGTCATGATTTTTTCCAGCTTGAGGGCGTTGAACAAGCTCGCTTCGGTCACGCTCCAATCTTCGCCGCGATAATTCGGCCCCGGCAATTGCGCGCGTAAAGTACCCAGCGCCGCCGCTACCGTCTGGCGCGCCTGGTCGATGTTCGAGGTTTTCAGGCGCAGATGCAGCGCGCCAGCCAAAGCGGCGTCCGTGCTATCGGCGAGCAGGTCGCGGCTGTCCTGCAAATTGATGTAGGCGAGGTCGGAACCGATGTCGTATTGCACGTCAAAAATGCCGCTGACGACGAAGCGATGCAGCGCCAAATCCACCTGCGTGCCGGCGGCGTTGGCGCGCGGCACCACCAGGTTCAGCGCATCGCCAGTGAAGATGCGCAAATTATTGGCCAGCGCGCTGCCAATAACGATGGCGTGCGAGCCCGGCGTGAGGCTGTCCAGCGAACCATCGCGCATACGGCTCGCAAGCGGCGATACCAATGCCTCGCTGGCCGGATCAATGCCGCGTACCTGGGTGACCTGGTGGTAGCCTTGCGCGCTCAGTAGCGCTTCGATGGCGGTATAAGGCGCCACCGCTTCAATGCCGTCTTGCGCGCGCAAGAGTTCCACGGCTTCGCGCCAGGTGCTGAAAGCGCCGTTGGCGCTGATGTCGCCATGCGGCACGGTGATCAAGACGCGCTCGCGCTGCAAACCCTGCGAACCATTGAACACCGCCAGCACCACGATCAAGGTCAACACACCAAGCGTGAGCCCCGCCATCGAAATTACGGAGGTGAAGGAAATAAAACGGTTATCGCGCTTGGC
>JAITMI010000227.1 GCA_031277435.1 Pseudomonadales bacterium | reverse complement strand
TGCCATTCCGTCATGCCGCCGGCCATGCGGTTGACCTGGGTGAAGCCGCGCGCTTGCAGCAGCTTTACGGCGTCGGCGGCGCTGTGGCCCATGTTGCATACTACGATGATGCGCTGTTCCTTTTTCTTGTCGAGTTCCACCGCGCGTTCCGGCAGCTTGGCCAGCGGAATGTTGATGGCGCCGGCGATGTGGCCGCGCTCAAAATCCTTATGCTCGCGCACGTCCAGCATCACGCCGCCGTCGCGGTTGAGCAGCAGCGTGGCCTGTTGCGGGCTGAAGCTGACGCCAGCTTTGGCGTTGACATACGCGAGCAGGAGGAAGAACAGTGCCAACCAGAGGCTGGACAGCATCCAGTGATCGCCGAGAAACCCAGGGAGACGTGCAAAGAAATCAGCCATGCGAAACAATCGAGTACGCGGGAAAGCGCGCGAGTATACAAGCCGGGGCGCGCCAAGGCTATGAAATATCTGATTGGCCGACTGTTGGAACTCTGATTTTGACTCTCGGCGATCCTGGCCCACTATCCCTATGACGATGCTACCATTCGCGCACCAGTCCTCCCTTAGCCAAGGTCCGCCAGTTCCTCGCCATGCGCCTCAACAAATACCTCAGCGAATCCGGTTTCTGCTCGCGGCGCGAAGCGGATGAATTGATTGAGCAAGGCCGGGTGACGCTTGATGGCGAAATCGCCAGCACGGGCGCCAAATGGCTGGAAGGCATGGCGGTGTGCGTCGATGGCGACCCCGTCAAGCTACGCGCCGCCATCAAGCACAAGCGCAAGCACGTTTACATCGCGCTCAACAAGCCGGTGGGCATCACCTGCACCACGGACCAAAGCGTTAAGGGCAACATCGTTGATTTCGTCGATCATCAACAGCGCATCTTTCCGATTGGGCGGCTCGACAAGGATTCGGAAGGGTTGATTCTGCTGACCAGCAACGGCGACATCGTCAATCAGATCTTGCGTTCCGAAAATAATCACGAAAAAGAATACCTGGTTGGCGTCAACAAGGTCGTGAGCGACGATTTTCTGCGCAACATGGCGCGCGGCGTGCGTATTCATGGGCAAATGACCAAGCCTTGCAAAGTCGCACGCCTAGCCCGCTACGGTTTTCGCATTACGCTTACGCAAGGGCTCAACCGCCAGATTCGTTTGATGTGCGAGGCATTGGGCTACCGCGTCACCGCGCTGCGCCGTATTCGCATCATCAATGTGCAACTGGGGCGTTTGAAACCGGGCGGTTGGCGTAATCTTACGGAGCAGGAGTTGCGTGGCTTGTTGCCGGAGAATAAGGAGTGGTAAGGCAAGAGAATACTTGCGACACGGACGCCAAAAACAAATCTATTCTGTTTTCGTTATTCCTTCCATTTACCGCACTCATGACCTGTAGGAAACCATGCCACCAAGTGTCATAATCCCGCAATGAGACGAATCTTCAAAACACGGCATTTCCAACGCTGGATGCGCAAGACGGAGCTGAGCGATGCGGCTCTGCGCAAGGCCGTCGAGGAGATGAGCAACGGACTGATCAACGCCGATCTCGGCGGCGGCGTAGTGAAGAAGCGCGTCGCCTTGGCCGGACGCGGCAAACGCGGCGGCGCGAGAACCTTGGTGGCTACCAACAAAGGCTCTCGCTGGTTTTTTCTGTTTGGTTTCGAAAAGAACGAGCGCGATGATATCAGCGATGAAGAGTTGCAAGCCTTGCAAGATTACGCCGCCGATTGGTTGAAACGCTCAGCCACGCAACTAGATGAAGCCGTAACCGACGGCGCTTTGCTGGAGATTACCCATGACCACCAAAACTAAACCCAAGAGCCGCCTCATGGCCTCCGTACATGAAGGCGCCTGCGACCTGCATCGCCTGGGATTCATCGACAAACGCAAAATGCGCAAATACGACGCGCTGTGTCTGATGCCGTTAGAGTACTATGACGCCTAGAAAGTCAAAGCGTTTCGCACGCGCTTGCATCTGAGTCAGGCCGTACTGGCATCCGTGCTCAACACTAGTGTCTCCACCGTCCGCAAATGGGAAATAGGCGACAAACGCCCCAGCGGCCCGTCGCAAAGATTGTTGAACATCATCGAACACAAGGGGCTAGACGTGGTCCTGTGATCATCACCACGGGCACACCGCGTTACGCCGTTTCATCATCAACTCGCGTAAATATTCCTGAATTTTCGTGAAAACACCAGTGGGCATGGCAATGGGCGCAAATCGCGTGGACTCGGCGAACTCGCCGCTGGCGGATGCCAGGCTTTTCTTTTTGAGACTCAGCGAGATCGTTCGCGCAGTAGACGTCGGCCAGGCGTAAAGCTTCATCGCCGAGAATTTTTCCACAATTTGAACACACGGTTTTGTTGGCGGCGGCGCGTAGCCGGCGCAGGTAGAAGTGGTGGCTAATGGCCGCGTAAGGTATCAGTACGGGGAGGGCCAGGAAGAAAATAATAACGCCAAATAAAATACGCCAGTTCATGGAATTATGGCATCAAGAGTCAACAATCAAGCAGCGCCAAAACTCACGATATCGCGCAAACTCGCATCCCCAAACGCGATGAAATAAGGGTTGAGAATATCCTCCTTCTGGTTATAGCGATATTCGCCGCCCGAAAATTCCAATAACTTTCCGCCCGCCGCTTCCAGCACCGCTTGGGCGGCGGCGGTGTCCCATTCGCAGGTGGGGCTGAGGCGCGGGTAGAGGTCGGCGCTGCCTTCGGCGATGAGGCAAATTTTGAGTGAGCTGCCCATGCTGACGAAATCGAGCTGGGGGAAGCGTTGCCGCGGCTGTTCCAGCCAGGCGTCGAGCGCGGCGCCGCGGTGGCTGCGGCTGGCGACTACGCGCAGGCATTGCTGGCCTGGTTCGAGTTGGCGCACGCGCAGGCGTTCGCGCGCGCCGACGTGGATTTTCCAGGCGCCGCCATCGCGCAGGCCGCCGTAAAGTACGTCGCGCGGCGGCAGGTAGACTACGCCGAGCACGGGTTCGCCGTGGTCGATCAAGGCGATATTGACGGTGAATTCGCCGCTGCGTTTGATGAATTCCTTGGTGCCATCAAGTGGATCGACCAGCCAATAACGCGCCCAATGCCGCCGTTCGTCCCAGGGCGGCAGCGCGGATTCTTCGGACAAAATCGGCAGGCGCGGCGTCAGCGCTGATAATCCGGCCACGATGACCTCGTGCGCGGCGATGTCGGCGCGGGTGAGCGGTGAGTGATCTTCCTTGAGGCGGATGCCGAAATCTTCCTCGCCATATACCCGCATGATCGCCGCGCCCGCCTGTTGGGCGATGGCGAGAACCTGATCGAAAAGCACATTTGCTGGCATGGCGCTACTCGCTGGCAGTACGCGAGCTACGGCGCGCAATGCGGGGCTGGGGTTTATAATCCGCGCTCAATTATAGAGGCTGACATCGTTTTATGGTGAATTGGAACGCAATTGATACCGTGCTTCTGGACATGGACGGCACCTTGCTTGATTTGAATTTTGACAATCAATTCTGGCTGGACTATCTGCCGCGCCGCTACAGCGAACTGCGCGGCGTGCCCTTGGCCGAGGCGCGGGCGCTGGAACAAGAATTATCGGATTCGCTGCACGGGCATTTGCTGTGGTATTGCATCGATCATTGGAGCGAAGCGCTTGGCGTCGATGTGCTGAGCCTCAAACGCGAAATGGCGCACCTGGTGCGTTTGCGCGCCGACAGCGCGGCCTTTCTGCAATTTTTGCGCGACAGCGGCAAGCGCAGCGTGCTGGTGACTAACGCGCATCCCAAGGCGCTGGCGTTCAAATTGCAGGCATCGGGCTTGGAGCAGCACCCATTCGACGCGCGCTACAGTTCGCATCGCTTTGGTTTGGCCAAGGAGAATCCTGGGTTTTGGGACAGCTTGCGCGCGGCGGGCGATTTCGACTACGCGCGCTGCCTGTTCATCGACGATAGCCCAAGCGTACTGCGCCGCGCGCAAGCCGAGGGGCCAGCGCAAGTGTTGCAAGTCTTGCAGCCTGATTCCGCCTTGCCGCCGCAGCAGGCGGAAGAGTTCCAGGGTTTCATTCAATTCGCCGAGTTGATGCCATGAACGATTCCATAACGCAAAAAGTACGCCTCGATAAATGGCTGTGGGCGGCGCGCTTCTTCAAGACGCGCTCGCTGGCCAAAGCGGCGATCGAAGGCGGCAAGGTGCATTGCAACGGCGAGCGCTGCAAAAGCAGCCGCGAGGTCGGTGTGGGCATGACGCTGCAAATCCGTCAGGGTTGGGATGAACGCACGGTGCTGGTGCGCGGCGTTTCTGAACAGCGCGGCGGCGCGCCGCAAGCGGCCTTGCTGTATGAGGAAACCGCCGCCAGTATCGCCGCC
>JAITMI010000408.1 GCA_031277435.1 Pseudomonadales bacterium | reverse complement strand
GGTTTTCACGGCCCTTGCGACAAGTCTTGGTGCATGGATTGGGCGCATTGGGTAAAATGCCGCCCTTTTTCCGGAGTCCGCCCATGCTCGAAGTCAACGCTCCACTGCAACGTATCCGCGACTGCCGCAAGCGCCTCGACGTGCTTAGGGGGTATCTTTGACTTCGACAGCAAGCGGGAGCGGCTGACCGAAGTCGCGCTGGAATTGGGCGACTCCAAAATCTGGGACCGGCCCGAATACGCGCAGACTCTGGGCCGTGAGCGCGCCGAGCTGGAGCGGGTGGTCAACACGATTCTCGACTTGGAAAAACACTTCACCGACGTCGAGGAGCTTATCAATCTCGCCGATGAAGCCGACGACGCCAGCCTGTTCACCGAAGCGCTGAAAGACCTCGACAAAGCCGAGGCCGGGCTTGAGCATCTCGAATTTCTGCGCATGTTTTCCAACCCGATGGACCCCAACAACGCCTATCTCGACATTCAAGCCGGCTCGGGCGGCACCGAGGCGCAGGATTGGGCGGAAATGTTGCTGCGCATGTATTTGCGCTGGGGCGACGGCCACGGTTTCAAGGCCGAATTGATGGAAGTTTCGCCAGGCGAAGTGGCCGGCATCAAGAGCGCTACGGTGCATTTTCAGGGCGAATATGCCTTTGGCTGGCTGCGCACCGAAACCGGCGTACACCGGCTGGTGCGCAAATCGCCGTTCGATTCCGGTAATCGCCGCCATACTTCGTTCGTGTCGGTGTTCGTGTCGCCCGAGGTGGACGACGACATCGAAATCGAACTCGACATGAGCAAGGTGCGCGTGGACACCTACCGCGCCAGCGGCGCCGGCGGTCAGCACGTCAACAAAACCGACTCCGCGATCCGCATGACGCACGAGCCCACCGGCATCGTAGTGCAGTGCCAGAGCGAACGTTCGCAGCACAAGAACCGCGATATGGCCTTGAAACAACTCAAGGCGAAATTGTACGAATTGGAAGTGCTGAAAAAAAACGAGGCGCAGCAAAAGATCGAAGATTCCAAAGCGGATATCGGCTGGGGCAGCCAGATCCGCTCCTACGTGCTCGACCAGTCGCGCATCAAGGATTTACGCACCGACGTGGAAACCAGCAACACCGGCGCCGTGCTCGATGGCGATCTGGACCGCTTCATGCAGGCGAGTTTGAAGATGGGGTTGTGAGAAGTTTCTGAACAATCTGCAAGTGTCCGTGCTGGCGGTAGCCGTGGCGAGACCCTTGGAGGCCAGGGATGGCCGTAAAGGAGCGTACAGGGCTGTACTTGCAGCGTGTCTCGCCACGGCTACCGCCAGCACGGACACCACAACCAGACCAGGTTTTTCTAAGTTTTCAGGACCAAAGCATGACCAACGCACACGACGCAAACCCCGCGCAAGACGCCGCCCACGACGACAACAAGCTCATCGCGCAGCGCCGCGAAAAACTGCATGCGCTGCGGCAACAGGGCGTGGCTTTCCCCAATGATTTCCGCCGTAGCGACGTGGCGGCTGACTTGCTGGCGCGTTATGAACAAAGCAGTAAAGAACAGCTCGAAGCGGGCGAGCCGGTATTGACGCAAGTCGCCGGCCGTTTGATCCGTATGCGCGGCCCCTTCCTGGTATTGCAAGATGCGAGCGGCCAGATTCAGCTTTATCTCAATCACAAGGAATATGGCGAAGCGCAAAACGCGCTCAACAAAAGCCTCGACCTTGGCGACATCGTGGGCGTGAATGGGCATCTGTTTCGCACCGGCAAGGGCGAGCTGACGGTATGGGTCAAGGAATTGCGCCTGCTCACCAAGGCGCTGCGGCCCTTGCCCGACAAATACCACGGCTTGAGCGATACCGAAATGCGTTACCGGCAGCGTTATGTGGACCTCATCGTCAACGAGGAAACGCGCCGCACTTTTCTCATTCGCTCGCGCATCATCGACGGCATCCGCGCCTTTATGAACCAGCGCGGTTTCATGGAAGTGGAAACGCCGATGATGCAACTGATCCCCGGCGGCGCCGTGGCGCGGCCTTTCGTTACGCATCACAACGCGCTTGATGTCGATATGTATTTGCGCATCGCGCCGGAATTATTTCTCAAGCGCCTGGTGGTGGGCGGTTTTGAAAAAGTGTACGAAATCAACCGCAATTTTCGCAACGAAGGCTTGTCCACGCGCCACAACCCGGAATTCACCATGCTGGAGTTCTACCAAGCCTACGCCGATTACCGCGAACTGATGGACATGAGCGAAGACTTGCTGCGCACGCTGGCGCAACAGGTGCTCGGTTCCACTATTTTGCGCTATCAAGGTCAAGAACTCGATTTTGGCCGGCCTTTCGCCCGCCTGAGTGTATGTGAAGCCATCACCCTATATGTACCGGGCGTTACACTTGAGCAGTTGCGGGATATGGATGAACTGAAATCATTGGCGAGGCGTTTGGGCATCGCGGTGAAGGACGACTGGGGCAAGGGCCGTTTGCAAATGGAAGTGTTCGAACTCAAAGTGGAGCACGAATTACAGCAGCCGACTTTCGTGACTGAATACCCCACCGAAGTATCACCGCTGGCGCGCCGCAACGATCACAACCCGGAAATCACCGACCGTTTCGAGCTGTTCATTGGTGGCCGCGAAATCGCTAACGGTTTCTCCGAGTTGAACGACGCGGAAGATCAAGCCGAACGCTTCCAGGCGCAAGTGGCGGCCAAGGATGCTGGCGACGACGAGGCGATGCACTTCGACGCCGACTACATCACCGCGCTGGAATACGGGATGCCGCCCACCGCCGGCGAAGGTATTGGCATCGACCGCCTGGTGATGCTCTACACCGACGCGCCGTCGATCCGCGACGTGCTGCTGTTCCCGCACATGCGGCCCCTGTGAAGGATTCCATCATGGAAGAAAAACGCCAGGTCAAAATCGACCCAATCTGGTACGAGGCGCTAAAGGAGGAATTCGATAGCGACTACATGCGCGAACTGCGCGCCTTTCTGCAAGGGGAAAAACAAGCCGGCAAGAGCATCTACCCGCCCGGCGGTTTGATTTTCAACGCGCTCAATTCCACGCCGCTGCCCCAGGTCAACGTGGTGATTTTGGGGCAGGATCCTTACCACAATCCGGGTCAGGCGCATGGTTTGTGCTTTTCGGTGCTGCCGGGGGTGGATCCGCCGCCGTCGCTGCTCAATATCTACAAAGAATTGGAACGCGATGTTGGTTTCAAGCCGCCGCGGCATGGTTATCTGCAATCCTGGGCCGATCAAGGCGTGCTCTTGCTCAACGCGGTGCTGACGGTGGAGCGCAACAAGCCGGCGTCGCATCAGGGCAAGGGCTGGGAGCGCTTTACCGACCGCGTGGTGAGCGTGCTCAATGAACAGCGCGAAGGCTTGGTGTTCATGCTGTGGGGCAGTTATGCGCA
The DNA here is from genome assembly GCA_031277435.1 of Pseudomonadales bacterium. GTDB lineage: Bacteria > Pseudomonadota > Gammaproteobacteria > Pseudomonadales > Pseudohongiellaceae > CAILUG01. The sequence goes on along the minus strand of JAITMI010000408.1, from coordinate 312 downwards.
AAAGAAAGGCCAATACATCAGCCGCAAACGCCATCTGGTGCTGGAAAGCTCGCACCCTTCGCCGCTGTCGGCGCATCGCGGGTTTCTCGGCTGCGGGCATTTTTCGCGCGCCAATGCGTATCTGCAAGAGCAGGGCAAAGCGCCGATTGAGTGGCGCTTGCCCGAGGCCGTGAGCTCGCCGGCTCAGTCGCCGGTATAGATACAGCCGCGGGTGCAGGTTTCCATCACCACGATCTTGCTGAGCAAGGGCAGCGACTCTTGCAGTTCACGCCAGAGCCAGTGCGCGATGACTTCGCTGGTGGGGTTTTCCAG
>JAITMI010000367.1 GCA_031277435.1 Pseudomonadales bacterium | reverse complement strand
ATCAAAGGGGTCGTGACAACGTTGTTAAAAGCTGTTTATCGAAGCTCGCTGAATCAAGCTGAAGCCAATCGTTAGGTGAATGAAAGACATATTCTGGCGCTTCCGCCATGAGTTCGGCGACCGATCCATAACCCCAGAGCACCGCGCCAGCGCGTAAACCATTTTTTCTTGCGGCAATGAGATCAACGGCGCGATCCCCGATCATCAGCGTATCCGCGCCGGCTTGTCCGTGCGCGCGCAGAGCCGCGATTTGTTGCCATTTTTCGATACCGATATCGCCGCCGTCCACGAAGCGGAAGTAATCGTTAAGTCCAAAAAGATCGAGTATGCGCAGGGCGAAGTCCACGCGCTTGGAGGTACAGACCGCCATCGCTATTCCCGCCGCATGCAATGTAGCCAGTGTTTCTGGAACGCCGGGGTATACAGTGTTTTCCGTATAACCAATGTCTCCGTAACGCTCACGGTATTTCGTGACCAGCCGTTTCACATCGGCCTCGGAGGTCGCGCCAGTAAGGTCCGCCATTGTTTGATCCAGCGGCGGGCCGATATACCGTTTGACTGTTTCAGCGCTTGCTTCTGGGTAACCAAAACATGACAGCGCGAAGTTGATCGAGCGCCAGATGCCCTCGAAAGGATCGCTCAAGGTTCCATCAAGATCGAACAGAAGCATGGGGTATGGAATCCAGGTTTTAGTACGGCGAAATTGGGGCTTTCATGGTAATTCGTCACCCGCCAGCGGCACTCTGTCGGGAGCGCGCCGTAAGATGGCAAGCGCCAGAGCGGGATTGGCGCGTTCCACGCGGGCTTGAATCTGGGCCGTAGCGCGTAACTCTCCGATTCGCTCCGCGATCAACGAGGTCAAAAACTGATTCAGGGAAGCGCCGTTGCGTTCAGCCAGTTCTTTGGCCTCGGCCATCACGTGGTCGGGTAGCCGCAAAGGGTAATTGCTCATGTTCCACCTCCATTTTGTAGCTGGGCCGCAACTCTTTCAGTTCCTCACCCTCATCACCTTCGTCACCGATTTAATCAACCGTACCCGCTTCATCACGCGGGCGAGGTGAATGCGGTTGCGCACGGCGAGGGTGAGGTTGATGACGCTGATTTGCGCGTCGCGGTCGCTCATGGTCATTTTTTCGATGTTGGCTTCGCAGCCGGTGATGGCGTTAGCAAGATGGGCGATGATGCCGCGCTGGTGTTCCACTTCCACGCGCAATTCCACCCAGAATTCGCCTTCGACGCCGGGGTCCCAGCGCAGGCTCAGGCATTTTTTGGGGTCGTTGCGGAAGTCGGCGACGTTGTTGCAGGCTTCGATGTGCACGATCATGCCGCGCCCGGCGCTGATGAAGCCGACGATGGGGTCGCCGGGAATCGGGTGGCAGCATTTGGCGTAGGTTAAGAGCAGCCCTTCGGTGCCGCGGATGGCGAGGCCGCCGTGTTCGACGTTTTCCGGTATGCCGCTGACTTCGCTGGGCAAGAGGCGCTGCGCCACGATGTAGGCCATGCGGTTGCCGAGGCCAATGTCTTCTAATAAATCGTCGAGCACTTCGAAGTTGGTTTCTTCCAATAAACCGCCAACTTTTTCCTTGGGAATGTTGGCGAGGTGATAGCCGTAATTGGATAAGGTCTTGTTCAATAATCGCCGGCCAAGCGTGATCGCTTCGGAGCGGCGCTGCGATTTGAGGAAGTGGCGGATGTTGCTGCGCGCCTTGCCGGTGACCACGAAGCTGAGCCAGGCCGGGTTGGGGTTGCTGCCGGAGGCGATGATTTCCACGGTTTGCCCGCTTTGTAGCGGTTCGCTGAGCGGGGCGAGGCGGCGGTTGATGCGGCAGGCGACGCAGGCGTTGCCGACGTCGGTGTGCACCGCGTAGGCGAAGTCCACCGGAGTGGAGCCGGCGGGCAGTTCCATGATCTGCCCTCGGGGAGTGAACACGTAGATTTCGTCGGGGAATAAATCGGTTTTTACATGCTCGATAAATTCCAGCGAATTGCCGGCGTGTTTCTGCATTTCCAATAAGTCTTGCACCCATTGGCGGGCGCGGATGTGGCTTTGGTTGGGGCGATCGCTGGCGGATTTGTACAGCCAGTGCGCGGCGATGCCGTTATTGGCCATGGCGTCCATTTCTTCGGTGCGGATCTGGATTTCGATGGGAATACCGTGCATTCCAAATAACGTGGTATGCAGCGATTGGTAGCCGTTCACCTTGGGAATGGCGATGTAATCCTTGAAGCGCCCCGGCACCGGCTTGTACAGGTTGTGTACCGCGCCGAGGATGCGGTAACAGGTGTCCACCTGGTCGGTGACGATGCGGAAGGCGAATACGTCGGTGATTTCGCGGAAGGATTTTTTCTGGTTGCGCATTTTGCGGTAAATGCTGAACAAATGTTTTTCGCGGCCCAAGACGCGGCCCGGCAGGTTTTCGCGCGTCAGGCACAGTTCGAGCGCGGATTGCACTTGCTGCACCAGTTCCTTGCGGTTGCCGCTGGCGCTGCGCACGGCGGCTTCGATCAGGGGCGCGCGCATCGGGTACAGCATCCAGAAACTGCGTTCCTCGAATTCCATGCGGATGTTGTGCAGGCCCAGGCGGTTGGCGATGGGCGCGTAGATGTCCACGGTTTCCTTGGCGATGCGGCGGCGTTTGTTGGGGGCCAGCGCGTCGAGCGTGCGGATGTTGTGCAGGCGGTCGGCCAGTTTGACCAGGATCACGCGGATGTCCTTGGCCATGGCGAGCGCCATTTTCTGGAAGTTTTCGGCTTGTACTTCGGCCTGGGTGCTGAAGTCGAGTTTGTTGAGTTTGCTGACGCCATCGACCAGGTTGGCCACCGCTTCGCCAAATTGGCTGGCGACGGCTTCGCGGGTGACGCCGGTGTCTTCGATCACGTCGTGCAGCATGGCGGCCATCAGGCTTTGATGGTCCATGTGCATGTCATACAAAATGCCGGCCACGGCGAGCGGGTGGGTGACGTAGGGCTCGCCGCTGCGCCGGGTCTGGCCGTCGTGGGCTTCGGCGGCGTAGTAATAGGCGCGCCGGACCAGGTTCACCTGGACCGGTTCGAGGTAGGTGGAAAGGTCGTTGGCCAGCGCGTCGATGGTAGGCATGGGCGGTGCGGCTGGCCCTGGGGCTGGCCTTATTCCTCGTCTTCGTTGGCGTCGCCGGGCTCGTCTTCGTCTTCGGCGCTGGCGACCGGTTCTTCGGGGTCGCTGTCGTCCACCAGGTCGGCATCCATGGCTTCTTCGATGCTGATGTCGTCGCGCACTTTTCTCAAGGCTTCGGCGGCTACGAGTTCGCTCAGTTCATTTTCGGTTTCCTGTTGCAGGTCCACTTCGTCCAGAATGCTCATGCCAACGAGGCCGGCGGCGACTTCGCGCAGGGCCACCACGGTGGGCTTGTCGTTGTCTTCCGCCACCAGCGGATCCTTGCCGCCGGTCTGCAATTGCCGCGCGCGGCGGCTGGCGACGAGCACCAGGTCGAAGCGGTTATCGAGGTGTTCCAGACAATCTTCAACAGTAATGCGGGCCATGTAGTCGCTCCTGCCGGTATTAAAAAGAGGGGTTCGCGCGCGGATGCGGCGCAAAAAGGGTCGCGATTATAGCGGTTTTGTGGGGCTTAGGACAAACCAAAGTCTTGAATTCAAACCAAAAGACTAGCCAACAGCGCCGCGTGCCGTTCAGTCTGCGCCGCGCGCCGCAGGGAGTTGGCGCGGAAAATCGCTAACAGATCGGCCACGGCGCGGTCGAAATCGTCGTTTATCACCAGGTAATCGGCCTGCTCGAAATGCGACAGTTCATGCGCCGCCTTGGCCATACGCTGTGCGATCACCTCCTCGCCATCCTGCCCGCGGTTGGTCAGCCGTTCTCGCAGCGCTTCAAGCGACGGCGGCAGGATGAAAATGCTCAGCGCCTCGGGCAAGAGCCGCTTGATCTGCGCCGCGCCCTGCCAGTCGATTTCCAGAATCACGTCCCAGCCCTCGGCCAGGCGCTGCTCTACCCAGGCGCGCGAAGTGCCGTAAAAATTGCCGAACACGAGGGCATGTTCCAGAAACTCGCCACGTTCCCGCATGGTTTGGAAGGTATCGGCATCAACAAAATGATAATTGACGCCGTGCTCCTCCCCCGGCCGCTTGGCGCGCGTGGTATGCGACACCGACACGCACAGCCGTGCGCCAGGATGGCCAGCGCCGTCCTGGGCGTGCAGCAGCGCTTTTACCAGGGAAGTCTTGCCGGCCCCGGAGGGCGCGGAGATCAAATAAAGGTTGCCGGCGGGCATGTAAGCGGAAAGTCCTGTGTCGATGGGGCTGGCAGGCGGCGGATCATAGCAAGGTTCGGCGGCATCCCAAATGAGGGCTTTACAGCTTTTGCGCGCCTTCCCGTTTGGCGAGATTACGGTCGAAAGTGCCCAGCGGCACATGCCCCGCTTTGCGCGCGATCGCCAGAATCAGGCAGTCCGAAAAACCCAGGCTTGGTTTGCGGCGGAAGTCCTCTAGCGCCGCGGCGACAGTTTCGCCGTCCTGCACGGTCAGTTGCTGGTGATTGAGCAGCATGTCCACCGCCTGGGCGATGGCGTTGTCCTCAAGTTCGTAGACCGAGGCCAGCACCCATGCGGTTTCCACCAGGGTTACCAGCGAAATCCAGGCGCCCTTGGCAACGAATTGTTCCGCTCTGGCCACCTGCTTCGCGTCATCGCGCACCAGGAGGCGGACCAGCACATTGGTATCAATCGCGCGCATGTTTGGCTTTGAGGTGCTGGGCGATGCCGGCCTTCAGTTCCTCCAGCGTGCGCGGCGGCGGCGGCGTGGGGAACAGCGCGGCGTGAATATCGAGCGAGCTGAACTTGCCGGCCCGGCGCACGATCATACGATCTCCTTCCTGCTCCCATTCGAGGATGGAACCAGGGCCAACCGCCAGCTTGCGCCGGACTTCCAGCGGTACTGAAATCTGGCCTTGGGCGGTGACTTTGGAATGGGCGATGCTCATGGGAAGATCGTAGGGCATTACCCCGGTAATTTCAATCCGCCAAAAAAGCGCTGATTGGCCGTTACCCCGTGTGCATGACTGACACAAGCAATGTCTTCTTGAAGGCAGTACCCACACAGCGCAATATGAGCGCAATGGAGCATAAATTTTTCCACCAGCAGGAAGGCCGTAAAAAAAATGCAAGCAGAGCAAACCTTCAGAGGAGGTTTTTCAATGAAGATCAGCATGGCAGTTTTCCTCACCGTGGCGTCCGTCTCCTTGAGCGCGCCCGTGGCGGCGCACCATTCGCGGACAATGTTCGATTCAAGCATCACCCGCGTGCTGCGAGGCACGGTCACCGAGTTCGATTTCGTCAACCCTCATGCCTTCATCATCATGTCGGTCAAGAACGAAGATGGCACCAGCACCACATGGCAGTTGGAAGGCGGTAATGCGATGGGCCTTATCCGCGGCGGCTGGCGTCCGGAGACCATAAAGCCGGGCGATGACATTGAAGTCGTGATCAACCCGCTGCGTAGCGGCGCGCCGGGCGGTGAATGGAATCAGAATCGCGTACTGATATTCGAAGAAGGCTCGGAAACCGGCATTTCACCCACCGAGCGCTAAGCGCAAGCCAGCTCAGCGCAAGCCAACAAGCAGGAGAAAAAAATGAATAAGCGTAAACTGGCTGCCGTCATCGCGGCAGCGGCGGCGGCATTGCTTAGCGCCGCCGCCGCGCTGGCCCAGGAAAATGATGGCCTTGAGGGACTCCGTCCGCCTGACGCGAAGCCCAATGTCTGGTACCTCGAAGGCTATCCCGACTGGTCCGGGCAATGGCGCTTCACTGGCCCCAACCAGTGGCCGCTGCGCGCGCAAGCGCCGCTCACCGAGGAAGGCAAGGCAATCAACGCCGCCGGCCTCGCCGACCGTGAGGCCGGCGGTCAGGGCGGCGACCCCACCTGGCGCTGCATTCCGCCGGGGATGCCGCGCAACATGAAGGCTATCGGGGTGTTCGACATCACGATCACGCCGGAACACACGCTCATGTATTTCGAGTACCAGAGCCAGGTCCGGCGCATCTACACGGACGGGCGCGGCTACCCCGAATATCTGGAGCCGACCTTCAATGGCTACTCCATCGGCGAATGGCTGGATACCGACAACAACGGCGCCCTCGACACCCTCACGATCGAAACGCGCGGCCTCAAAAACCCGCGCTCCTATGATTCCGGCGGCTTGCCCCTGGGCGATACGGACGTGATCCGTGAGCGGGTATGGCTCGATGAGAGTACCGGCCTTCTCCATGACGAGCTCACGATCGAGGACAGTCTATTGACCGAACCGTGGACCTCCAGCCTCGAATACGCACGCAACCACGAGCCGTACTGGAGCGAGTATGTCTGCCAGGAAGGCAATCTTCTCATTGAAGTCGGCGGCCAGATGTACATGCTGAGCCACGATGGTTCAACGCTGTACCCGACCACCCCCAATCAGCCGCCACCGGCTTACTCTGGCGGTAATTGATATGCCCCGCGCGATGGCAGCCATTCACTGGCTGCCATCGTGCGCAACTATGGCAATATAGGCGGCGGTCGCAGCGTTGGTCTGCGTTCCCGTTTTTAGCTTGGCTGAACCCGTTTATGTGCCTATTGCCGCGTTTCATTCGCCGTTTTGCCGTATTTTCTCTTGTAGCCGCATACTGTGCCGGCGCGCACGCGCAGGCCGGCGATGACGCCGCAGTGCGCAAACGCTACGATCCCAACATCGAACTGCCCGAGAGCGAAGGCCGTACTCTGGTGCTGCGCGCTTGTACCATGTGCCACGAATTGGGCGGGCTGGCGGCTTACAAGGGTTATTGGGGCTTGCCGCAGTGGTCGGAAATGGTGACGGGCATGGTCAAAAACGGTGCGGTGCTGTCGCCCGTGGA
>JAITMI010000345.1 GCA_031277435.1 Pseudomonadales bacterium | reverse complement strand
ATTGGAATTGATGATGGCCGCCGAACAAATGGTCCGCCGCCTGCAAGCCGACCCGCAAAACGCCGTGCTGCTGTTGCAAGTTGACGTCGCCAAGTTTTACCGCGCCCTGGAAACCCGTGCGCGCCATTTGCTCAACGGCTTTTTCTGGCCCGAACTGGCGATGTTCTACGCCCGCCCGGTATCGATCGTAGGCAGCTTTTACATCCGCCACCACGCCTTCCGCGTGCGCATAGACGACGTGGAACATTATTTGTCGGGCTATGTAGCGTACAGGAAGTATTTGCTGCGGAAGGCAAACATAACATGACAATAAAGTCATGAATCTGTTTTGAGTGGCGGTCTGCTTGCTATTCCGCCGTATACGCTTGCGCGTGATACGGCGGAATAGAGAAGAGGGGAGAGGAAAAAAGAGACTTACTGCGCCTGCCGCTGCACCAGACTCTGCGCGCCGCTGTTTTGCAGGCCGATGAGATCAAGCAGTACGCGGCCGCTTTCGAGCAGATAGGGGTCGGGTTTTTCCGCGTCAGTTTCGGCGCTGTTTTCGTCTTGCGCCAGTTCTTCGGCGACTGGGTTGAGCGCGGCTTCTTCGTCATCTTCGCCGGTTTCGGCCTTGAGCGCGGCGATGTCGGCTAACAGTTCCTCGCCTTTGGCGGCGCGGCGTTTGTTTTCGGCTTGCAGGCGCCAGGCGTCTTCGGCTTCGCGTTCGGCTTTCAGTTTTTCTTCGTTCAGCGGGATGGTGTTTTGCGCGCGGACTTCCAGCGCCTTGGCGATTTCGTCGTTGATGAATACGAAATCGGGGTCGTTGGCGAGGCGTGCTTCGTGCGCGCTTTCAAGCCCTGGCACCAGCGTTTTCAGGTCGGCGTAGGGGCGGTAGTAGTTGGCTTGAATGGTGTCCCAGGGCAGGGCGGTGGGCAGGGCGCTTTCGCCGATGTCATCCACGGTGGAGAAGAGATCGGGGAAGAGGACGTCGGGCGTTACGCCTTTGTGCTGGGTGGATTCGCCGGAAATGCGGTAGAACTTGGCGCGGGTGATCTTGATCTGGCCGTCGCCGAGCGGGATCAGCTCCTGCACCGTGCCTTTGCCGAAGGTCTGGCTGCCGAGCACCAGGCCGCGTTGGTAGTCCTGAATGGCGCCAGCGAAAATTTCCGAGGCGGAGGCGCTGAGGCGGTTCACCAGGACGGCGAGCGGGCCGTCGTAGACGATTTCTTCGTCGGAATCGCCTTGTACGATGTTGTTACCGTCGGCGTCGCGCACTTGCACGGTGGGGCCGCGGCGGATGAAGAGGCCCACCAGGGAGTTGGCTTCGCTCAAGGAGCCGCCGCCGTTGCCGCGCAGATCCACTATCACGGCTTCGACTTTTTCCTGCTTCAGTTTGTCGAGCAGGGCGTGTACGTCTCGGGTGCTGCTGCGGTAGTTGGGGTCGCGGCGCTGTAAGGCTTCGAAGTCGATATAGAAGGTGGGCAGTTCGATGATGCCGATGCGGTGCGTGGCGCCGTTGTATTCCACTTCGACGATTTCGCTTTTGGCGGAGGAATCTTCCAGCTTGACGGTGTCGCGGGTGATGGGAATTTCTTTGGTTTCAAGGCCGCTGCCGCCAGCGGGGATCACGTTGAGGCGGACCACGCTGCCTTTTTCGCCGCGTACCAGTTCCACTACGTCATCCACGCGCCAGCCGATCACGTCTACAAAGGGCTGATCGCCTTGCGCCACGCCTACCAGTTTGTCGCCCGGATGCAGTTGGCCGGTGAGATCGGCGGGGCCGCCGGTGACGATGCTGTCAACTTCGGTGTATTCGTCCTTGGTGGTGAGCACGGCGCCGATGCCTTCGAGCGACAGGCGCATGCTCATGTTGAAATTTTCCGCCGCGCGCGGGGCGTAATACTGGGTGTGCGGGTCGAAGCTCATGGTCATGGCGTCCATGTAACGCTGGTACACGTCCAGGCCATTGGTTTTGAGCACCTGGCTCAGTTGCGAGCGGAAGCGCTTGCTCAGAAGATCGCGCACTTCCTCGACGTCTTTACCGGTGAGCTTGAGGCTGAGCACGCTGCTTTTGACCTGCTGGCGCCACAGATCTTCGAGCGCGGCGTGATCCGCCGGCCAGGGTTCCTCGGAGCGGTCGAGGATCATGCTTTCGTCCACGGTGAAGTCGAAGGGCGTCTGGTCGTTTTCCACCCGGTTGATGGAGTAGACCAGGCGTTCAATCACGCGCTCCTGATAGCGGTTGTACATCAGGTAACCGGCGGCGGTGTCGCCTTTGAGCAGGAGGTCATCGAGCTGATTGCGGTACTTCTCGAATTCCGCGATGTCGGCCTGGGTGAAGTACATGCGGGCGCCGTCGAGCGTTTTGATGTAGCTGTCGAGCAGGGTGGCGGAGAACTGGTCATCGACGCGAATGCTGGCGTAGTGGTTGCGGCGCAGTTCGTCGAGGATGTCGCGCGTGGTGCGGGTATAGGAGGCGTCGGCCTCCAGCGGCTTGTAGATTTGCGTCACTTCCAGCGGGATGTCCGCCGGCAGGTAAATAGGCGCCTGCGCTTGCGCTTGCGCCGAGGGGCCAGTGGAAAACCACAGCGCGGTGAGCGCGCTAAGCGCCACGGCGCCGGTTTGCAGCAGGATTTTGTTCAGAGCGGTTTTAGTCATGGCGCGTTTCTCACTGCTATGGTTCTGGCGCGGGAGGCCAGACAAAGAGTAATGACCCGTAATTCATCCCTACCGGAGGTGCAGGGGAATTTTTGCGCTAACTTACTCTATTTCAAGTATTTGCTGAATGTTTTTCTCGGCTGAAGCGGATATTTTCTACATATTGTTGTGTTTTGGGCGGATCGTTAGCCGGGAATGTGGCGAGAATGTGGCGGTGGTGGGAAGCAAAGATGATTTATAGGTTCAGGCAGTCTTTGGTTCGGCGGGGATGCCGAGCAGCATAGGCCGGACTAGCGTCAAAAAATACTTGCCTGACATAATTACTGTTTATACGATAATTGATATGGACTACGAATTTGACCCAGCCAAAGATCGCATCAACCAGAAAAGGCACGGCATAAGCCTGTCTGAGGCGGGCGGCTTTGAATGGGACACCGCCGTGATTCGTGAAGATAGGCGCTATCACTACAGCGAGCAGCGGTTTGAAGCCACTGGTTATATTGGTCTGCGCCTGCGAGTGATGGTGTATTGCGAACGCGGCGGCGTTACTCGGGTTATTAGCTTGCGGTTCGCCAACAAACGAGAGGAAAAACGCTATGCCGAAACTTAAAGCTGGGCATATCAGCCCAACTCCGGAAGAAGACGCCGCGATCCAGCGCGGCATCGCCGCTGATCCAGACGCGCGGGAACTGGACGAGGCCTGGTTCAAGGAAGCCAAGCCCGCCCGTGAGGTGTTCTCGCCAGAGCGGTATGCGGCGCTGACGGAAAAACGCCCGCGCGGCAGGCCCAAGGCCGATCAGACCAAAGTCTTTACCGGCCTGCGGCTCGATGCTGATGTGCTGGAAGCACTGCGCGCCACCGGTCCAGGCTGGCAAACGCGCGTCAATGCCATGCTGCGCGAGTGCTTATCGTTGTGATGATGGCTGGCGGTGTTCTCACGCCATCCGCGCAATCGTCTTGCGAAAGCGCGCGAGCGAAAACATGAAGAACACCGCGCCAATTCCCACTAGCCAGAGCAGTTGCTTCCACACCACCTCCAGCCCCGCGCCGCGAAACAGGATGGCTTGGCCCAGTTCGACGAAGTGCGTGGTGGGGGCGGCCAGCATGACGTTTTGTACCAAAGCCGGCATGCTTTCGCGCGGGGTGGCGCCGCCGGAGAGCATTTGCATGGGTAAGAGCACCAGCACCACCAGCATGCCGAAGCGCGGCATACTGCGCGCCAGGGTGGCCATGAAGATGCCCAGCGAATTGGTGGCGAACAAGAGCAGCGCCGCGCCGCTGAAAAAGAGCGGCAGGGAGCCGGCCACTGGCACCTGCAATAAGCCCTGCACCACGAACTTGAT
>JAITMI010000338.1 GCA_031277435.1 Pseudomonadales bacterium | reverse complement strand
GTTGGAATTGCGCATGCCTTTTTGTTGTACGCGCGCGCGCAGGGTGTCCCAGTCGAGCAGGCGCGAGTTATCGAGGTCGAGATCCGCGGCGCCGCGTTCGGGGCGCAAGAGTTCCAGCGAAGCGATCGGTAAAATACCGCGATCCCACAAGGAGCCTTTGAACGTGGAATAAGCGCCGCGTTCCTCAGCCAGGAGGCTGGAGGCTTCGATGGCGTGATAGCTGATGACTTCCATGGTGCGGTCGGCGAAATTCACCGCGGCGTCGGAAGAATAGGGGATTTGCTGCACGTAGAGCGCGTCCTGAAACCCCATCAGGCCCAGGCCCACCGGGCGGTGCTTGAGGTTGGAGTTCTTCGCCGCTTCGACCGAGTAGTAGTTGATGTCGATGACGTTATCCAACATGCGCACGGCGGTGTGGATGGTTTTTTTGAGTTTTTCGCGGTCCAGCCCTTTGTCACTCACATGCTTGACCAGGTTGATCGAGCCCAGGTTGCACACGGCGATTTCGTCCTTGCTGGTGTTGAGCGTAATCTCGGTGCAGAGGTTACTGGAATGCACGGTTCCCACATGCTGCTGCGGCGAGCGCACGTTGCAGGCGTCCTTGAAGGTCAGCCAGGGATGGCCGGTTTCAAACAGCATGCTGAGCATCTTGCGCCACAGTGCCTTGGCTTCCACCACCTTGTGCACGTACATCTGGCCGGCTTTGGCTTTGGCTTCGTATTCACGGTATTTTTCTTCGAAGGCGCGGCCATGCAGTTCGTGCAGGTCGGGCGTTTCGTTGGGGGAGAACAGTGTCCACTGTGCGTCTTCAAACACGCGCTTCATGAACAAGTCGGGAATCCAGTTGGCGGTATTCATGTCGTGCGCGCGGCGGCGGTCGTCGCCGGTGTTTTTGCGCAGTTCCAGAAATTCCTCGATGTCGAGGTGCCAGGTTTCAAGATACGAACATACCGCGCCCTTGCGCTTGCCGCCCTGGTTCACCGCCACGGCGGTGTCGTTCACCACTTTGAGGAAGGGCACTACGCCCTGGCTTCTGCCGTTGGTGCCTTTGATGTAGGCGCCGAGCGCGCGCACCGGGGTCCAGTCGTTGCCGAGGCCGCCGGCGTATTTGCTGAGCATGGCGTTGTCGTGGATGGCGTGGTAGATGCCGCTCAGATCGTCGGGCACGGTGGTGAGGAAGCAGGAGGACAACTGCGGGCGCAGCGTGCCGGCGTTGAACAATTGCGGCGTGCTGACCATGTAGTCGAAACTGGAAAGAAGGTTATAAAACTCGATGGCGCGGGCTTCGCGATCGGCTTCGTTCTTGGCCAGACCCATGGCGACGCGCATGAAGAAGAACTGCGGCAGTTCGAAACGGACGCCGTGGCTGTGCAAGAAATAACGGTCGTACAGCGTTTGCAGGCCGAGGTAGGTGAACTGGTCGTCGCGTTCGGCGCGCAGCGCTTCGCCGAGGCGGGTGAGGTCGTAGTTCAAGATATCTGGATCGAGCAGTTCCAGCGCCACGCCTTTTTCCACGTACAGGCGCAAGGTGGCGCCATAGCGGTAGTGCATTTCGCTTTGGGTGGCGCTCTGGGCCGCGCCGAGGAAGCCGAGCGCTTCGCTGCGCAGCGCATCCATCAAGAGGCGCGCGGCGGCGTAGCTGTAATTGGGTTCGGTTTCTACGTGGGCGCGCGCGGTCATCACTACCGAGACGCGCACGTCCTTGATGTTGACGCCGCTGTAGAGGTTTTTCTGCGTGTCCTGAAACAGCTTTTCGCCATCGACTCCACTGAGGCCCGCGCAGGCTTCGCGGATGATGGTGCGCAGGCGCTGGGTGTCGAGCGGTTTCTGTGAGCCGTCTTCCATGGTCACCAACAGATCGGAGCGCCCGGCGGCTTCCTCTTGGCGCTGCGTCTCGCGCTGGCGAGCGTGCTCGTTGCGGTAGATCACGTAGCTGCGCGCGACTTTGTGCTCGCCCGAACGCATCAACAAGAGTTCCACCTGATCCTGGATTTCCTCAATGTGGATGCTGCCGCCGGAGGGCATACGGCGCTTGAAGGTGTGGGTGATGTCCTGGGTCAGCCGCGCCACGGTTTCGTGCACGCGGGAGGAGGCCGCGGCATTGCCGCCTTCCACCGCGATGTACGCCTTGGTGATGGCGATGGTGATCTTGACCGGGTCGTAGAGCACCACCGCGCCGTTGCGCTTGATGACGCGTAACTGGCCGGGGGCGGTGGCGCTGAGGCTGTCGTCACTGGCGGGGGTGGCGCGGGAAAGCGGCGCGCTGCTCTGTTGATAAGTGGATTCGGTGTGCATTATGGGCTCCGTGCTCGATCAGTCTTGATGGCTGTTGCCTGTGTGGTTCGGTCTAGTGTCGATTCAAAGGGCTGACACTATATCTAGTGTTCATCTAGTGTTCGCCCGCCGGCGGCAAAAAAGCCAGGGAAGGGGCTGGGCCCATTCCTGGTATATGCCGGTGAGGGGTACGAGGGGCGCGACAACAAGCGACGGTTGGCAATCCGTGCCACTAACATTACTAACATTCCCTCTCCTCCAAACCGGCTTTCCGTGCGGCCGGCTTACTGCTGCTCGTTCTTTCCCCGTGCTTTTCCCGCGCGCACTCTCGAGCGCTCTTGAACACTCTCAAGCACTCGCGCGCGTTGGCGCTTTTGTCACGGCCCAGGAGCCAGCGGGGCTGGCCGGGCCTGTGTTGCCGCGCAAACAGTGTCTCAAACTTGTGAATCAAGCCCCGTGCGATGCCTGTTTTTAAGGCTTTGCCGCGGGCGGTGATTGGCTTGGGACACAAGATATTGGGAAAGAAACTATGGCGTGCACTATATCGAGGGTATTTTTGTGTGACAAGGGGTATTTGCTGTGAATTT
>JAITMI010000329.1 GCA_031277435.1 Pseudomonadales bacterium | reverse complement strand
CCCGCGCGGCGCACGCCAATGCCGTTACGGCGGCGGAACTCGGCGATGGTTTTGTGATCCGGACGCAACCGATGCAGCAACCACATCACCTCCACGTTGCGCTGACACTCCCGCTCCAGCCGCCGCGAGGAGCGCACGCGATTCAGATAGCCGTACAGATACAGCTTCAACAAATCCGCCGGAGCATACGGCGGACGGCCCGTCGCTTCAGGCTTGGCGCGGAGAAACCCCAGGGCGTTCAAGTCCAGCGACCCCACGAAGGCGTCGATCACCCGGCACACGTGATCGGCGGGGAGCAGCTCATCCAGCGCTTGAGGAAACAGTTCTGCTTGGTCGCGGTTGCTACCGGTTATGAAATTCATGATCAAAATGCCCGCATCAGGTGACGCGGGTATTTTGATTTATTTTGGGGGTGGGGGGGTAGTTTTGACACAGTCTGCTTGTGCCCGCCCATCGTCCCGTGTCATCCGTCAACACGGGCGGGCACAAGGCCCGCCCCTACAAGCGCCCCGATATCGCCGATGTGCCGTATTCTGGGGCGAAAAATTTTTCGCCCCACAAATAAGCTCAAAATCGAATAAACATCCTTTCTCTCTTTTACCCCAGCTTTTACCCCAGCGCCGTCTTCACCCTCTCTGCCGTCAAGGGCAACCTTCTGATCCTCACGCCCGTCGCGTCAAACACCGCGTTGGCGATCGCGGCGGGGACGGTGACGTGTGAAGGTTCGCCGGCGCCGCCGGGCGGTTCCTCGGGGCGGTTCAGCGTGACGATCTCGATGCTTTCGGGGGCGTCCATCACATCGAGAATCGGATAACTCAACCAATCTTCGCTCTGTACCATCCGTTCATCAAACTGCACTTCCTCACACAGCGTGCGGCTGATGCCCTGCACGATATTGCCTTCAATGGTGGCGCGCAAACCGCGGGGATTGAGAATGAGACCGCAGTCGTGCGCGACGTAAAAGCGGCGCGGCCACACGCGGCCAGTGCTACGTTCTACTTCCACCTCGCACACGGTAGCGACATAACCGCCGAAGGTGGTGCAGATCGACACGCCGCGGCCACGCAGAATATCGTCCTCTGGCGCGGCGGCTGACGAGGAACGAGTGGTCCAATTACTCAATTGCGCCACCGCTTCGAGCACGGCGATTTCGCGCGGATTGCGTAAATGTTGCAGCCTGAGCGCGATGGGGTCGAGCCCGGCGGCGGCGGCGACTTCGTCGATGAAACTTTCGTGCGCGAAATGGATTTGCGGTTCCTGCGGCGCGCGCATATGCGCGCTGCGCAGCGGCGAGGCGCGGTCAAGGAAAGTTGGCACCGTCTCCCAAAATCTTACCGCTTGTTCAAATTCGTAGGATTCGCCCGGCAAACCGAAGTTGTGTTCATCACCCTTGGCGAAGCCAGTGAGCTGGCCCACCAAGGTGTCGCGCGGTTCGGCGGCGTTGAAGCCCACGTCCCAGCCGGAAAAACCGCGCGCGCGGAAGTACCAGAGCGCCACCGTGTTTTGCGCATCCAGGCCCGCCTTGCAACTGATGACGCAAGCCGGCGCCTTGGGATCCCAGGCATGGCCTTCGTGGCGCATCCACTGCACGCGCACCGGGCGGCCCGTGAGTTGCGACAACAGCGCCGCCTCGAAGGCCGCTTCATCGGCGTCGCTGCGCCCGTAGGAACCGGCGCCGGGCTTCCACACTACGCGCACGTTTTCCGGCGCAAATCCTAAAAATTTGGCGATGCCATCGCGAGTGTTGTGCGGTTTTTGCGCATCGGAATAAATCAATGCCTCACCATCCTTGACCCAAGCCAAGGCTATCGAGGGCCCCATGCGCGCGTGCGATTGAAAGGGCACTTCGTAATCGGCTTCCACTTGCCGCGCCGCCGCCGCGATGGCCGCCAGCGTGGGCGCCGGATCATAAGCGCGCGCGCCGAAACCGCCGCGTGAACTGTCGCTGGCGGCGGGGGCGTTGCGCAGGTAATTGAACAATTCTTCTTGCGGCGGAAACGGCGGCGCGGTATCGCTCCAGGTGACTTGCAAATCGCGTGCGGCCTTGATCGCGTGCCACTCGGTTTCCGCCACTACGGCGATGAAATCGTCCTTACGCACCACGCGCGCGCTGGGATACGCGGCGATGGAACTTTCATCCACACTCACCGGCACCGCGTTCGCCACCGGCGGGCGGATGCAGCGCGCGTGCAGCATATCGGGCAGCGTGACGTGCTGGCAGTATTCGGTGGTGCCGCGCACTTTGCCGGGGATGTCCTTGCGCGCCACGCCGGTGCCAACCACGCGATATTGCGCGGGCGTTTTCGGGGTGGCTTGCCCGGTAACATTGAGGCCGTTACCGTAAGTACCGTTCCAATTCAATTGCGTGGCGAAACCATCGGCGATCAGCGTGGCGTAAGTAACGCTGCGTTCCGGCGCGCTGCGCAAAAACACCGTGCCGTCCACGACTTCCAGCTCTTCCGCGGTGACGTTCAAAAACTCCGCCGCTCGCACCAATAACACCCGGCGCGCTTCGGCGGCGGCGTTGCGCAGCGGAATCGAGCCCTGCCGGCAGCCGCTGGAACCGCTGGCGCCGCCTTGGTTCGGCGTCAGATGCGTGTCGCCCATCACCACGCTCACGTCCGCCACGGCCACGTCGAGTTCTTCCGCCACTACTTGCGCGATGGCGGTATCGACGCCCTGCCCCATGTCCATCTTGCCGAAATAGGCGATGACTTTGCCATCGGTATCGAGCGAGAGCCAGGTGTCGAGATTGGCGGGGCCGATGTCGCGCGGCGCGGCGGCGAGACCCTGCGCTTGCGCCGCATCGAGCGTCAAAATGCTGAGCCCGCCGCCGCCGAGCGCGAACACGACGGCGCTGCCGCCTTTGAGAAAGTTACGGCGATCCACTTTGGTATTGATGAATGCGCTATTCATGTCACACCTCCTTCGCCATCGCGTCGGCGGCTTGACGCGCGGCGCGCAGAATCGCCATGTGCGTGCCGCAGCGGCATTTTAGACCGCTCAGCGTAGTACGCAGCTCGGCGTCGCTGAGCGTGGGATTGCGTTCGAGCGCGGCCACCAGCGTCATCACCCAACCGTTGGTGCAGTAGCCGCACTGCGCCGCTTCCTGCTCAATGAACGCAGCTTGTACCGGATGTTCTCCTTGCAGCCCATCGAGCGTGCGAATTTGCGCCGTCTCCGCCACCGCCGACACCGGCACGCTGCACGAGCGCACGGCGGCGCCATCGAGAATCACGGTGCAAGCGCCGCATTGCGCCAGACCGCAGCCAAATTTTGGACCTTTCAGTGCAAGATCACCGCGCAAGGCATAAAGCAGCGGCATGTCGGCGTCGGCCTGCACTTCGCGCCGCTCGCCATCGACCGTCAATACATAGTTGGGCATAAGTACCTCACTGTTTCATCATTAGGATGGCTCCCCTGTGGGGCTGAGCATAGCCCTAGTCCTGTTCTTAGTCATTCCCGGATTGCCTTAACGCAGCGGCAGTATCCATCCTATCCGTAAGGTTTTAGATTTGTCCAAATAGGTATGTTTGTTGGTTTGGGCAAGTTTGACAGTGATGAAGGATTGGTTAACATTGTCGCGCTTGCCTTGTATTTATAAGGCTCGTCTAAATATAAAACCATAAGGAAAACCTCATGACACACTCTATAATCGCAAAAACACTTGGTGGTCTTTCACGTCAATATTATTTTAGGCATGTCCTCTTTGGCTTGGCCATC
>JAITMI010000326.1 GCA_031277435.1 Pseudomonadales bacterium | reverse complement strand
CTACATCACCAAGCCGCTGGAAAAACTGCGCGAGCGCGTGGTGTTGGTCACCGGGCTCGACGTGCCGGAAGCCTTCTCCACCGACGAAGAACCCGGCGGCAACCATAGCCGCGGCGCGGTATTTCTCTCCGGCGCGCGGGCGCGGCGCAACGCGGTCAGCCCGTACCTGGGCGTCACCATCGACCAATTGATCGCGCGCGAATTTGGCCAGGACACCATTCTGTCCTCGCTGCAACTTGGGGTGGAAGACGCCGGCAACTACGGCAACTGCAACTGGGGTTACAGTTGCGCCTATACCAACTCGGTTTCCTGGACTTCGCCCACCCAGCCCTTGCCCACCGAAATCAACCCGCGCGTAGCATTTGAACGCTTGTTTGGCGATGGCGCCAGCGCCGAGCAGCGCCGCCGCGGGCGCGAGCTCAACGCCAGCATTCTCGACTCGGTAACCGCCTCCATCCCCGAATTCAAGCGCCCGCTCGGCGCCGAGGACCGGGTGAAGATGGACACCTATCTGGACAACATCCGCGAACTGGAACGCCGCATCCAGATCGCCATCAGCAATTCCGTAGCCGAACCGACCGGCGACGTTCCCTTCGGCATTCCGCAAAGCAAGGACGAACATTTCCGCTTGATGTTTGATTTGATCGCGCTGTCCTTCGAGGCCGACATCACCCGTTCCGCCACCATGATGATGGGGCGCGACCTGTCCGGTTTCAGCTACCCCGAAAGCGGTTACAACGGCGGCTGGCACGCCACCTCGCATCACGGCGACAAGCCCGCCAACATCGCCAATTACGCCAAGATGAATCGTTACCACGTCAGCGTGGTGGCCGATTTCTTGGAAAAATTACGCAACATTCCAGAAGGCGACGGCAACGTGCTCGACCACATGCTGATGTACATGGGCAGCAACATGGGCAACTCGCACCGCCATGCGCACGAAAAAGTGCCGGTGATTCTGGCGGGCGGCGTCGATGGCAGCTTCAAGGGCAACCGCCATTTCGTCTACCCCGACAATGTCGAAAAAGCCTCCAACCTGCTGTTGAGCATCCTGCATTTGTACGGTATCGAACGCGAGAGCATCGGCGAAAGCACGCATCCGCTCGACATCGCTTGAGGAAATCACGCTAATGCTCTCAACGCGATTTTTCGTGCTGTCTCTGATGGCGGCCGCCTTATTGACTGGCGCCCAGGCGCAAGCGCAAAGCGCCGCCCGCCCGCAAGTCCGCTTGCCAAGCGGCGCGGTGCGCAGTGTGATTTTGAATAACTGCGTGTCCTGCCACGGTATCGACGACTATGCCTTTCATGCGCTTGACCGCGACGGCTGGCAGGCGATCTTGGATGGGCCGCACAAGCAGCAGCGCGGCGTGACCTTGGCGGCAACCGATGAAGCGCTGCTGCTCGATTATCTTACGGATAAATTCGGTCCAGAATCGGTGCCTTTCCCGCGCGACTACGTAGCGCCGGAGATCGCCGACTTTTTCAGCAATGCCGACGCCCGCGTGTTCTTGCAGCGAACCTGCGCCGAATGCCATGAAATCAGAGTATTTGAACATCGCAAGGACGCCAACGGCTGGCGCGCGCTGGTGCTCGACATGCGCGAGCGCGGCGCCCGGCTGTCGGATCAGAACGTGGAAAAATTAGTGGAATGGTTAGCCCGCGCACGCGGCATCAATCCGGTGGAATGATGAAAACTTTTACTCGTACCTCTTTGATATTGGTGGCGGCCTTGGCCTTGCCGGGCCTGGCGCAAGCGGCGGCGGTGGCGGATGCCGCACAGCGCGGCGATCTGGAACAAGTGGAACAATTGCTGCAAGCGGGCGGCGACGTCAACGAAGCGCAGGTGGACGGTACCACCGCGCTGCACTGGGCGGTAGAGCGCAACGAACCCGCGCTGGTCGCCAGCCTGCTGCGCGCTGGCGCTGATCCTGACCGCGCCAACCGCACCGACGCGCGGCCCCTGCAATTGGCCGCGCTCAACGGCAATGCCGAAATCCTGAAACTGTTGCTCGATGCTGGCGCCGACCCCAATCGTGACCAAACGGTCACCGGCGACAAAGCGCTGATGATCGCCGCGCGCACCGGCCTCGTGGACGCGGTGCAAGTGCTGCTCGATTACGGCGCCGACATCAACGCGCGCGAAAGCTGGGGCGGCACCACCGCGCTGATGTGGGCGGTGAACGAAAATCAAGCCGATGTGGTGAGCCTCTTGCTCGAACGCGGCGCCGAGGTAAACGCGGTGTCGCGCTACATTGCGCCGGATACCGGGCGCGGTTTCGAAGGCTCGCCGCTGCGCGAACGCAGCGAGGAAGAAATAGGCCCAGTGCAAGACGCCACCGGCGAATTCACGCCGCTGATGTTCGCCGCGCGCGAAGGCCATCTTGAAGTAGCGCGCCTCTTGATCGAGGCTGGCGCCGCTCTCGACTGGATCGCCGCCGATGGTAAAGATGCGCTGGGCGTGGCGCTCTTCAACGGGCATTACGCGCTGGCCGATTTACTGCTCGATAGCGGCAGCCCGGTGGATCAGGCCGATGCTTATGGTTTTACGCCGCTGTTTTGGGCGGTGGACCGCCGCAACATGGAAACCGCTACCAGCTTCCCCTGGATCATTACGGAAGATCCGTTCTTTTTAGTGGAAAAATTGCTGGCGGCGGGCGCCGATCCCAACAAGATCGTCAATGGCACGCCGCGCGCCCGGATGCGTGGCGGCTCGCCGCGCATCGTGTTCGCCAGCGCCTTGATGCGCGCCGCGTTTTCGGGCGATTTACAACTGGTGCGTCTGCTGCTCGATTACGGCGCCGATCCCAATGTGCTGTCCAGCGACAACGAATCGCCGCTCGAAGCGGCGGCGGGCCTGGGCTTCGTCAGCGGCTTTCACAAGGAGCGTTCGCCAGCGGAGCGCCTGGAAGTGGTCAAGCTCCTGGTGGAGCGCGGCGCCGACGTCAACTGGCAGGACGACTACGGCATTTCGCCCTTGATGGTGGCGGGCAATCTCGGTGATGTCGCCATCATTCAATATCTGGTGGATCAAGGCGCCAATCTCGGCGCGCATGATCTGGGCAAGAAAAACGACGGCATTTTCGGCGCCAGCATCGAGCCTTTGATGCCCATCGACTACGCGATCGGCGTGGGCACCTTCCGCCCCAACAACGCCATCGTGTTCAACGAAAGCGCCTACGAATTGATGAAACGCCTGATGGACGAGCGCGGCATCGTGCACGGCACGTCCGAATGCACCTTGCGCGGCTTCACCTGTTCGGCGGTGGACATGGACCCGCGCGACGTGACGCCGCTGGGTATTGAAACGGCGCGGGCGCTGCAAACGGGGCATCAAGTGGAAGACGTCAAAGCGGGCAAAGGGCTTGAGGTGGTAGATCCATGAACAAAAAAAATAATAACTATTCATTCCTGAAACTTAGCCTGTGCTTGAGTATTGGTGCGCTGCCCGCCATGCTGACGGCGGCGCCGCTGGAGCCGGCGCAAACCGAATTCGTCGAAAATTACTGCCTCGAATGCCATAATTTCGACGACTATGCCGGCAGTCTCGACCTGAGCGTCATCCTCAACGATGACATGCAAGGGCACACCGCCGTATGGGAAAAGGTGATCCGCAAACTGCGCGCCGGCATGATGCCGCCGCCAGGGCAGCCGCGGCCCGAGTGGAATAACTACCAAGCGCTGACGCAAAGCCTGGAACAAGCCATCGACGCCGAAGCGCCAGTGAACCCCGGCGTGGTGGGCCTGCACCGGCTCAATCGCGCCGAATACGCCAATGCCGTGCGTGATCTCTTGGCGCTCCAAATCGATACTTCCGCGCTCTTGCCCGCCGATACGTCGGCGCGCGGCTTCGACAATAACGCCGGCTCGCTCACCATTTCGCCCACCTTGCTGGAAGCCTATGCCTCCGCCGCCGCGCGCGTGGCGAAAATGGCGGTGGGTTTTTGGGAATCGCCGGGCGAAAGCGTGTACGCGGCGGTGGGCGATGCCTCGCAGGATCAGCAGCTTGAAGGCTTGCCTTTTGGAACGCGCGGTGGACTTGCCGCGCGGCATAATTTTCCCGCTGATGGTGAATACACGTTTTATTTGCAAAATTTTGGCGTGGGCAACTTCATTGCCGGCGAACAATTGGAACTGAGCATCGACGGCGAGCGCGTGCATCTGTTTGACTATGTTGGCGTGGGCCTGAACGAAGGCGGCAACGCCGACAAGGACGGCGCGCTGGAAGTCACCTTGCCGGTCAAAGCCGGCACGCATCTGGTGGGCGCTACTTTTCTGCTCAGCAATTATCGCCCCAGCATCGACATGATTCAGCCTTACGAGCGCGTTTCGCTGGAGAACGACAGCTTCCCGCAAGTGCTGCGGCATCCGGTAGTGGGGCTGATGAAAGTCATCGGCCCCTTCGACCCCAGCCGCCCCACGAGTACGCCCAGCCGCGACAAAGTATTCACCTGCCGCCCGGCCAACGCCGACGAAGAACCCGCCTGCGCCCGCCTCATCATCAGCACGCTGGCGCGCCAAGCCTACCGCCGCCCGGTAAGCGAAGCGGATTTGGCGCCGCTGTTGAGCTTTTACGAAATTGGCCGCCGCGATGGCGGCAACTTCGAGGAAGGCATCGAAGTGGCGCTGCGGCGCTTGCTGGTCGATCCTAATTTCCTGGTGCGCGCTGAAGCGGAACCGGCGGATGTGGCGGTGGGAGAAAGTTATGTAATAAACGATCTGGAACTGGCCTCGCGCCTGTCATTCTTTTTGTGGAGCAGCCTGCCCGACGAAGAACTGCTCACGCTCGCCGAAGCCAAACAACTGAGCGAACCAGCGGTACTAGAAGCGCAAGTACAACGTATGCTGGCGGACCCGCGCGCCGACTCGCTGGTGAGCAACTTCGCCCAACAATGGCTCTACCTGCGCAACCTGCCCACCACCTTCCCCGACGGCATCTACTACCCCAACTGGGACGACGAATTGCGCAAGGGCTTTCAACGCGAAACGGAATTATTGTTCCAAAGCATCCTGCGCGAAGACCGCTCCATCGTGGACCTGCTCGACGCCGATTACACCTTCGTCAACGAACGCCTGGCGAAGCACTACGGCATCCCGCATGTATACGGCGCGCATTTCCGCCGCGTCGAGCTGGGTGACGAATTTGATTACCGCCGCGGCCTCTTGGGCCAGGGCAGCTTTTTATCCGTCACCTTCAGCGAAAACTTCCGCACCTCGCCGGTCAAGCGCGGCGTGTGGGTGCTGGAAAACATCCTCGGCACGCCGCCACCCGAGCCGCCGCCCAATGTGCCAGCGCTGGAAGAAACCGGCGGCGACATCGTGATCCGCACCCTGCGCCAACAAATGGAACTGCACCGTACCCAGGAACCCTGCGCCACCTGCCACAAATTGATGGACGGCATCGGTTTCGCCCTGGCCAATTTCGACGCTGACGCGAGCTGGCGTTTGCTCGAAGGCCACCCGCGCAAGGGCGATGGCCAGTCCTACCCCATCGACGCTTCGGTAACGCTGTGGGACGGCGCCCAAGTCAACGGCCCCAGCGAATTGCGCGAAAATCTCTTGAAATATTCCCC
>JAITMI010000271.1 GCA_031277435.1 Pseudomonadales bacterium | reverse complement strand
GGCAACCTGGTGTTCCAAGGCGGCGCCGACGGCGTGTTGCGCGCCTTCAGCGCCGACACTGGCGATCTGTTATGGAACGTATATTTAGGCGTCGGCATCATGGCGCCGCCGGTTACTTACGTGCTTGATGGCACGCAGTATGTGTCCGTGCTGGTGGGCTGGGGCGGCGCGTCAGGGCTCATCAGCAAGAGCGCCGCCGGCACTTTCAAGGGCGAAGGCCGGCTGTGGACCTTCAAACTCGGCGGCGATAAAAACATCGTTCCAGTACGCGGCATACCAATGAACCCGCTCACCGAAATCGAGTTCGATGACGACCCCGATCTCTTGGCCCATGGCGCCGACGTCTACGGCAAACGCTGCATGGTCTGCCACGGCGCCAACGCGGTATCCGGCGGCTCGCTGGCCGATTTGCGCTACGCGCTGCCCGCCACTTACGAGGTCATCGACAGCATCGTGCGCCAAGGCGCTTATACCAGCCTGGGGATGCCCAATCTGGGCGAGTGGGTGAGCGAGGAAGATCTCAACGCGGTGAAACATTGGCTCTTGTCGCGCCGGGCGGAGGAGATGGCGGTGTTGGAGCAGGCGCGGCAGGAACAATAGTAAGCGGAATTTCAAAAATTTATTCCACATTCCACAATGGCAACGCAGGACCGCTCCTTCCCCCGCGCGCGGGGGAGGGTTGAGGAGGGGGCGATAAGGAGCCAGGATCGCCCGCCCCCATCCCAACCTTCCCCCGCAAGCGGGGGCCGGGGAAAACGGCGGCAACCCAGGAAGCATGTATGGCGCAAGGACTTTCACTACCATTCAGTCTATTTTTGCCGCTACTCTTATTGAGCGCCTGCTCCGGCGACGCCAGCTCGCTCGCGCTCGGCACGCTCGAACGCGACCGCCTCACGCTGGTGGCCACCGCCGCGGAAATCATCGTGGAACAGCCGGTCAAGGAAGGCAATACGGTGCATAAAGGCGAGGTAATCGTGCAACTCGATACCACCCGCCAACAGGCCGCGCTGGCGAAAGCCGAGGCCGACATCGCCGCGCAAAGCGCCCTGCTCGACCAACTGCGTAACGGCGCCCGCCCCGAAGAACTCGCCGCCGCCGCCGCGCGCGTGGACAGCGCCCGCGCCGCGCTCACCCAAAGCGAACAAAACCTGCCGCGCGTTACTGACCTTGTTGGTCAAAAACTCGCGGCGCAAGCCGAACTTGATGCGGCGCGCGCGGCGCGCGATGGCGCCGCCGCCAATCTGCGCGACGCCGAAGCGCAACTGGCGTTATTACGCGCCGGCACGCGCGAGGAACAACTGCGCCAGGCCGAAGCGCAATTGCAAGCGCTGCAAGCGCTGCTCAACAACGCCCATCTGGCGCTGGATGAGCTTACGCTGCGCGCGCCACAGGATGCGATTCTCGACAGCCTGCCGTGGGAAACCGGCGAGCGGGTGAACGCCGGCGCCGTGGTGGCGGTATTGCTTGGCGCGGGCGCGCCCTACGCGCGGGTGTATCTGCCGGAACCTTATCGCGCCAGCATGAACGTGGGCGCGAGCGTGCAAGTATTGGTGGATGGCGTGAGCGAACCCTTTACCGGCAACGTGCGCTGGATCGCGCTTGATCCGGCTTTTACGCCCTATTACGCGCTCAGCGGCGGCGAGCGCGCGCGGCTGGTGTATCTGATGGAAATCACGCTGCCGCCCAGCGCCGCCGCGCTGCCCGCCGGTCTGCCAGCGCAACTGGTATTGCCATGAGCGAGCTCGCCATCGAAGCGCTGGGCGTCACGCGCCGCTTCGGTTCCTACACCGCCGTAAACAAACTTGATTTGCGCATTCCGCGCGGCGTTATCTATGGTTTTCTTGGCCCCAACGGCTCCGGCAAATCCACCACGATTCGCCTCTTGATCGGCTTGCTCACGCCCAACGAAGGCAGCGTCAACATTCTCGGGCTGCAATTGCCGCGGCAGGCGGAAGAACTGCGGCGACGCATCGGTTACATGACGCAGCGTTTTTCTCTTTATGGCGATCTCAGCATCGGCGAAAACCTGCGTTTCATCGCGCGCATCTACGGCCTGCCGCGGCGGCACATGCAAGCGCGCGTGGATGAACTGCTCGAACGCTATGATCTTACGCCCTATCGCAAACAATTGGCCGACACGCTCAGCGGCGGCCAGCGGCAACGCCTGGCGCTCGCCGCCGCTACGCTGCATGAACCGGAACTGTTGTTTCTCGACGAACCCACCTCCGCGGTGGACCCGGAAAACCGCCGCGATTTTTGGGAAAAATTGTTCGATTTGTGCGACAAAGGCACCACCATTCTGGTCTCCACGCATTACATGGACGAAGCCGAACGCTGCCACTACCTCGCCATTTTAGAAACCGGTCAAAAACGCGCCGACGGCACGCCACAGCAATTGATGCAGGACATGAACGCCAACGTGGTGGAAGTGCTGGGCCGGCAATTACGGCAGGTCAAAAATGAATTGATGTGCCTCGATGGCGTGCGTTCGGTGGCGCAGCTCGGCGAACAATTACGGGTACTGGTATACAAGAACCAGGGCGACCCCATCGCCTGGCTGCGCGCGCATTCGTCCTTGGGCGGCGGCGCGTATCAAT
>JAITMI010000226.1 GCA_031277435.1 Pseudomonadales bacterium | reverse complement strand
ATCGCCGATGGCACGCTTCAGGAACAGAATATTGATTTCATCCGCTCAGACACTTTCCAGCGCATAGTCGATGGCGTGTTCTTCGCCGCCGGTGAAGCGCTGGGCGCGGCGTTCGGCGTATCACAATTGCGGGAGATCGGCCTGCCGGTGCTCGGCATTTCGGGAAAACTGACGACCTCGGAGCTGTTGATACGGGAAGCGACGGCGGCCTGCAAGGTTCCCATCTACCGCAAGGAAGAGCTGTCGGACCCCGCGCAAATCCTGAACATCATCGCCGTGGCCCCCGCGCGGCGCATGAGCGCGTCGAATCAAGACGGGCCGGGCGCTGAACCCGCGGCTTTGGCAACACGCAACAACGCTGAAAATTGCCAGGGCGCCGCATGAAACATCGACGCCTTTTACGCTATCGCGACCTCATCGGCTGGAAAGATTGCGTGGCGGTTATCGCCATCGGCATGGGTAACGCCGCCTCGCTGGCACTGCTGGTCATTCTCACCCGGGGGTTTTTCCAGTCGTTAACCACCGCCGGTATAGACAGCGTCATGAACGGCCTGGCGCTGCCCGCGATCCTCAGCATCGCCTCCCTCGCGATACTCCAGGCGGGTTTAGCGGCGCTCGAATACGCCGTGCCGGAAAGCATCAGCTTCCGCATCGCGCACAAACTGCGGCTTGCGCTGCACGCCCACATGGCGGCGATGGCGCCACGGCAGATTCAGCATCGCTCACGCGGCAGCCTGATTCTGCGCCTGACCGGTGATCTGACCATGTTACGCACCTGGATCGGGCGCGGCATGGGGCGCGGTTTCATCGCGCTATTGGCCTTGGCGGGGTGTCTTGGCGTCATCGCGTCGTTCAATTGGCGCTTAGCGGCCGTCGCGGCGAGCTGTTTCGTGCTAGGCGCCCTTATTTCCATGCGGCTAGGGCGCAGGCTTGGCGCACGCACGGCCTGGGTTCGCCGCAGCCGCTCGCTATTGACCAGCAATATCGATGAACAGGTCAACGCGCTGGCGGTGGTGCAGACCAGCGGCCACACGCACGGTGAAGCCATGCGGCTACAGCGGCAGAGCGAAAGCATGACCCGCGCCCTGACCCGCGAAGCCTGGTTCCGGGGGTTTTTACGCGCCATCTCCTCCTCCACGGGCTGGCTGACCTTGATCGCCGTGGTCGGTGTTGGCCTGTACGAAGTCAGTGTTGGCCGGCTTGATCTGGCTTCCATCGCCGTCATCAGCGTCGTTATCCATTTGATGCAGGGCTACGTGCGTTCCTTGGCGCTGGCTCACGACTATTGGCGGCGCGCCGAGGTATCGCGGCGCAAACTGGAAGATTTTCTCGGCAGTTCCTCGCGCCTGCTGTCCGACCCGACCAAGCAGCCAATGACGCAAAACCGCGCCGCCATCACCTTCGAAAGCGTATCAGTTCCGGGGGCGCTACATGGCTTTTCGGCGCGCATCGGCGCGGGTCAGCATGTGGCGATCACCGGGCCAAGCGGGGCCGGTAAATCCACCATCCTGCAAGCCGTGGCGCAGATGGCTACCCTCACGGGGGGCGATATCCTGATCGGGGAACAGCGGCTATCTGAGTGCAGCATCGCCAGCATCGTGCGCAAAATCGGCATCGTCAGCCCCGACCTGCCGCTGATGCGCGGCACGATCCGGCGCAACCTGACTTACCGGGTTCCCAACATTACTGAAGAAAACCTGAGCAATTTCATTGACCGCTGTCAGTTGCGCCCCTTGATCGAAGCGCTGCCGGGCGGCTTGAATTACTGGGTCACCGAAGGCGGCGCCAATCTTTCCATCGGCACGCGGCAAGTAATCGCCCTGGGCAGAGCGCTGCTGGGCAGTCCGCCCATTCTGCTCTTGGACGAAGCGACGAAACCGCTCGACCGGGACTATCGGCAACTGTTCCGCACCATCATCACGCGGCAGGCCGCTACCGTTTTGCAGGTCACGGACGATCCCGAAGATATCGAATACGCCGATGCCGTCTGGGAAGTCGAACGCGGCAAACTGAAGGTGGTCATCTCGGTGCGGGAATATCTGAGCCCTTATTCCGGGCAAGCAACGCGCCCGCGGCCACTTGCAAGCGCCGGCTGAAAAATAACTTGTTAGTCCAAATTGCCGCTCGTTCCTAATGACTGTCTATTCCAAATGACCACCGGCTTTTAATGACCACCTATTCTCAAATGGCCAGCCTCTCCCAATGACCACCTACAACGCCCACTCCGGCCAGCTTGGATACGCTTTGTATCTGCCGCCGCGCATCAATCATCGCCATCTCCTGGTCGCGGTGCATGGCGTGCAGAGCAAGGCAAGCACCGTGGTCCAGCATTTTGCCAGCGTCGCCGAGCGATCTGGTTTCGTGGTGATGGCGCCCGATTTTTCCACGCCGCGCTTCAAAGGCTATCAACGCCTGGAGGGCGCCGAGGGGGCGGACCAAGCCGCGCTGGCGCTTGATCTTGGCGCCCGCGATATCGCGGAGCGGCTGGGCTTGGAGCCGGGTTCATTCAATCTGTTCGGCTTTTCGGGCGGCGCGCAATTCGCCCATCGCTATGCCATGACGCGGCCTGGGCGTATCAATCAGCTCATCGTTGCCTCCGCCGGCTGGTACACCGAATGCGATCTCCAAAGCCCCTTTCCCGGCGGATTGCAGGGAGTCGCCGATCAGGCAGCCCTGCGCGCCTTCTTGTCATTGCCGATCCAGGTCGCGGTGGGCGAGCAAGATACCCAGCGCGACAGCCAGCTACGCAAAACCACCGAGATCGATACGCGGCAGGGGCGCAATCGCCTGCAACGCGCGCGCTTTTGGGCCGAGCATCTGCGCCAAAGCGCGGCGTCGCTAAACATGGATCACCAGGTTGCCTTCACGCGGCTGCCTCGCACGGGGCATCGCCTGCGGGAAGCCATCGAACGGGGAGGGCTGGCCGAACTGGTGGAAGCAATCATCATCACGTCAAACACACTGGCCCTGGCACAGTGCCAAAGTTGCCGCGCCCCTTGGCCAATCGTGTAGAGCGCCCCGGCGGCAGTCCGGCCAAGCGCGACAAAAAAGAGGTAGTTTTTATGACTGAACAATGGGGAAAACTCGCCATATCGGTGGCGGGAGCGCTGGTAATTGCAGCGCCTGCTTTCGCGCAGCAGGACAATTTGGATATTAGCGCCGAACTCATGGCCTCAGCCGTCGCCGCCAACGGCAAAGCCGCCGATGGCGACGAGGACTCGGATCGCACCGGCGGGGTGGCCGGGGGTTCTCTCGGCTTCAACTACGACAAGGATGCGGATCATCTCAACCTTGATCTCTCCAGCACCTATTTCGAGTATGTGGATGAAGCGCGCATTGATCGCTGGAGCAACGACATCTCCGGCACTTATGGCCGCGATTTCACCTCCGATCTGCGCCTCAGCGGCATCGCCTCGTACACCAGCCAATCCTTGCTGCTCGAAAGCGCCAGCGCGAACCAAAGCCAACTGCGCGCGCGGCTGGCCTATTCTCCCGGCCCGCACCGCATTCGCGCCACCGGCGGCTGGCGCTGGCGCGACTACCGCGATTTAGCGGATGGCGAAGGCGAAGGCCCCACCATCACCGTGGATTACCGCTACCGCCTCGGCGGCGGCAGATATGTCAGCGTGAGCGCCCGTTATGAAGAAATCGATTCCAATATCGACCGCGCCGATCATCGCCGCGACACCTTCACCGCCGAATACGGGCATCGCTTTGGCCAAAATACCGATGCCGTGTTCGCCCTGCAATGGCGCGACTGGACTTACCCCTACCGCACCGTGCGCGGCGCGCCGCGCGAAGACTGGCGTATCGCGCCGAGTTTTTTCATTACCCATGACTTTGGCGACGGCTGGACGGGCGAATTCGAGGGCCTCGCCATTTACCGTGACTCAAATTCCGCCGGGCGCGAACAAACCATCACCCGCGTCACCCTGACCATGCGTAAACGCTTTGATTTATAAAACACATGAAACACCGTCTCCACCCAATCGGCGTTTTCCTAGTGTTGCTCAATTTTTTGAGTGTCATGCAACCCATCGCCGCCGCTGAATCTGAGTCCGGCTTCAATAGCGGCACGCTGGTCGTCGCGGGCGGCGATCTGCATTTCGGCGAAAGTTACGCGCAAACCGCGCGCGTGCTCAGAAGCGACAAAAAACGCTACCAAGACAGCCTGAATCATCTGCGCGCTCTCACCACCCGCGGCGCTTTTTCCTTCGTCAACCTGGAAACGCCGCTCAGTCTCCCGCGCGACAATAATGATGCGCTCGAAGGCAAGGATTACATCCACTG
>JAITMI010000197.1 GCA_031277435.1 Pseudomonadales bacterium | reverse complement strand
CTGCCCGCCGGAGCGATAGAGCCGGGGGAAACACCAGAGCAAGCCGTCCGGCGTGAGGTGCTTGAAGAAACGGGTTTGACCGTCACGCCAAAAACCATCATCGGCGTATTCGGAGGCCAAGAATTTCGGTATGTCTATCCGAATGGCGATGCCGTGGAATATACCATTGTGCTCTATCGCTGCACGATCACCGGCACGGCAGGCGCGCCTTGTGATTCCGAGACCAAATCCTTGCGCTATTTCACGATGGCGGAAATGCCAAAATTGGCCTTGCCTTATCCATTGCATATGCTGTTCGGTGGCGGTTGACGGCTCAAACCAACCGCGCCCGCAACCACCACACCACCTCCATCGCCGCCGGTCTGCCGCTGGGCGTGGCGGGAATCGCTTGGCGTTCGACGATTTCAAGATGATAGGCTTCGCCATACAGGCGCTCGACTTCTGGCGCTTCGACGCTGAAGGGCGGGCCTTGTTTGACCGATTGGTCGTATTCGTAAATGACGAGTAATTCTGGCGCGTTCTGGTTCAGTGTGCGCATGTGCGCCACATAGCGTTCGCGTAATTCGGCGGGCAGGGCTACCAGCGCGGCGCGGTCGTAGATTGCATCCACGGGGCCAAGTTGTTCCTTGTTCAGCGTGAAAATATCGCCGTTGAAAATATCGATGTGCTCGGCTTGGTAAGGTTGCAACGTGCCAAGCGGGGTAATTTTGGGCGTCACGCCAAGTTCCGTGAACAGCATATCCACGGCCAATTGGCTCAGTTCCACACCCACCACGCGCATACCGCGTGCGAGCAGCCAGGCGATGTCGAGCGTTTTGCCGCATAGCGGCAGAAATACGCGCGCGCCGCGCGTCAACGCCAATTTATCGACATGCGCTACCAACAGCGGATTGACGGCGCTTTCGTGAAAACCGATATCGCCGCGTTGCCATTTGTCTTGCCAAAAATTGCTATCCATTGTTGTTTTACCTGTAAATAATTCAACACTTTTGTTTCTATCTGGTGAAAGTCGGCCATAATTACCCGGCTTGAGTCCACCCTTCCACCACTATGGAGAATGCCATGAACGCCCCCATCACTCTTTATACCAACCCTTGGTCGCGTGGCCGCATAGTGCGCTGGATGCTGGAAGAATGTGGCGCCGGCTACGAGGTGCAAGTATTGCAATACGGCGCCGATATGAAAGCGCCCGCCTACACCGCCATCAACCCGATGGGCAAGGTGCCAACCATTCGTCATGGCGGCACGGTGGTGAGCGAAACGGCGGCGATTTGCGCGTATTTGGCCGATCAGTTTCCCGCCAAACAATTGGCGCCGCCCGTGGACAGCCCCGAGCGCGGCGCTTATTACCGCTGGCTGTTTTTCGCCGCCGGCCCGGTGGAAGCGGCGGTCACCGCCAAGGCGCTTGGCCTGCTCGCGCCCGAGGACAAGCGCGCCAACGCCGGTTATGGCACTTACGATGATGTAATGAACATGCTGGAATTCGCCACTCACCAAGCGCAGCAACGCGGCGGTTATCTGTGCGGCCACTTCACCGCCGCCGACTTGTACCTGGCGGCGCAACTGAATTTTGGCATGATGTTCAACACCATCGAAAAACGCCCGCTGTTCGAGCAATACCTTCAGCCCATCAGCGCCCGCGCGGCCAGCGTGAAGGCCAACGCGCTGGACGATCAACTGGCCGCGCAATTACAAGCCCAAAGCGGCAAGCCCGGTTGAAACGCGATGCCCTTTCCCCACGAAGAACGCCGCGCGCTATTGGCGGTAAAAGGCGTAGGCCCCACCGTGATCGCCCGCCTGGAACAAATGGGCTTTGAATCGCTGGCGCACCTGAAAAACGCCAACGCGGCGGATATATTGCTGCGCGGCTCGCGTTTAACCGGGTCGAGCTGCTGGAAAAACAGCCCGCAAGCGCAAGCCGCGGTGGCGGGGGCAATAGCGGCGGCGCGGGATTTTGCGCGGAAATAGAAGCTGTAGCGAAAAGCCCCTTCCCCCGCGTGCGGGGGAAGGTTGGGATGGGGGGAATGGCTGGCTTTCGCCCCCACCCTAGCCCTCCCCCGTAAACGGGGGAGGGAATTGTTCTTTAGTTATTGAACGTCGCGTCAATTCCTGCCTGCGCGCATAGTTGATCCACCGACTGGCCATTCTCCGGGCGTCCGCCGCCGGCGCCGACCGCGCCGATCACCTGGCCGTCCTTGAGCAGGGGAATACCGCCGGCGATGGGGAACAAATCCAGCCTGCTGGTGGAAAGCTCGCCAATCGCGTTCTGCATACTGTTGGCGCGGTTCTCGCTCGGCGCGCCGGTGCGCAGCGCCGTTTGTGCTTTCAATCTGGCGGTTTCAATGCCGATTTCGCTGGCGCCGTTGATCGCGGCGAAATACAGCGGCTGGCCGGTCACATCGAGCACCCAAATAGCGATCGGCCAATTGCGCTCCTTGGCCATCTGTTCACAAGTCTGCACGATCTGTTTGGCGCCTTCATAGGCGATGCTTTCGCGCTGTACCGTTACTTGCGCCTGTGCGCTCCACGGCAGGCACAGCGGCAAGCTCAAGATTCCAAGGGCTACGTGCTTTTTCATAATGGCTCCTTTGCGCTGATGATGATTTGATGAATTCAATTATGTGCGTAAAAACTCTTGATGACCCGCGCCGCCGTCAAGATACCAGAGCGGCTCACATCCAGATGCGTCACCAGGCGCAAGGTCGCGCCGGGATCGACCAGGATGCCTTGTTCTTGCAAATATGTGGTCAGCTCTTGCGCGCTGCCCTGCTTCGGCCTCACAAACAGCATGTTGGTTTGCACCAGCGTGGGATCGATGTGTAGTTCAGTGACTTCACTCAGTTCCGCCGCCAATAGCGCCGCGTTGGCGTGATCTTCGGCCAAGCGTTCAATATTGTGCTGTAGCGCATAAATGCCCGCGGCGGCGAGGATGCCGGATTGCCGCATGCCGCCGCCCAGCATCTTGCGCCAGCGGCGCGCGTGTTTGATGAAGTCACCGCCAGCGCACAGCACCGAGCCCACTGGCGCGCCGAGCCCTTTGGAGAGACACACGGATACTGAATCGAACGGTCGAGTTAAATCCTGGGCGGCGCTGCCGCTTTTGATGGCGGCGTTGAACAGGCGCGCGCCGTCGAGATGTTTCACGAGGCCATGCGCATCCGCCAGCGCGCAAGCCTCTACCACGTAGGCTTGCGGCAGCACGCGGCCATGAATGGTGTTTTCGAGGCAGAGCAGGCGGGTGCGGGCGAAGTGCACGTCGTCCGGCTTGATCGCCGCGCGCAAGTGTTCGAGCGCGAGGCCGCCATCGGCTTGCACCGGCAAAGGCTGCGGCTGAATGCCGCCAAATACCGCGCCGCCACCGCCTTCATAACGGTAGATATGCGCGTCCTGCCCCACCAGATATTCGTCGCCGCGCTGGCAGTGCGTGAGCAAGGCCACCAGGTTCGACTGCGTGCCGCTCGGCACGAAGAGGCCCGCTTCCTTGCCGACCAGCTCCGCCGTCAAGGCTTCGAGGCGCGCCACGGTGGGATCGTCGCCCCATACATCATCGCCCACTTCAGCGCCGGCCATCGCCTGACGCATGGCGGCGGAAGGTTTGGTGACGGTATCGCTGCGCAGGTCGATCATTGCTGTAGTCCGTGCAGGCGCGTGTTAATCATGCGTAAGGTCGCCAGAATCGCGGCGTACACCTGGTTGGCGTGCACGCCGCGCGCGCGCAGGTTGCGCGGCTGGCTGGCCCAGGTGATGGTGCATTCGGTGAGCGCGCCGGGCTTGCCGCCTTTTGGAATGCGCACGCTGTAATCCAGCAGCTCCGGCAATTCAAAACCGATCGTTACTAGAATCTTGCCCAAGGCGTCGATGAAGGCATCATAACCGCCATTGCCTTCGCCTTGTTCGCTGTATTGCCTGCCGTTGATTTCAACTTGCAAGGCTACTTCGGAATTATGGTTGAGATTGCTGTTGATCTGGCACTCGATCAGGCGGATATGTTGATAGTCGTTGCTTTCCAGCACGTCGGCGATGATGAAGGGCAGATCGTCGGCGGTGATGGTTTCCTTGGAATCTCCCAGCGCCACTACGCGCGCCAGCACTTTTTTCAAGTTATCGGGCGACAGCGTGATGCCAAGTTCCTCAATGTTTTTCACCACCGATGCCTTGCCGCTGAGCTTGCCGAGCGCGTAAGTGCGCTTGCGGTCGAAACGCTCCGGCGTCAGTTGCGTTACGTACAGGCCGCCCTTGACGTCGCCATCGGCGTGAATGCCGGCGGTTTGCGTGAATACGTCAGCGCCCAGGATGGGCTGATTCGCCGCCACCCATTTACCAGAAAAGCGTTCCACCATTTTGCTGACCGAGGCGAGATGAGTTTCCTCAATCGCGGTGCGTATTCCCATCTTGTCCTTGAGCACCACCGCGACTTCAGCCAGCGACACATTGCCGGCGCGCTCGCCCAGGCAATTCATGGTGCAATGCAAAGTATCGATGCCCGCCTCCACCGCCGCCATGCAATTGGCGCTGGCGAGGCCGTAATCGTTGTGCGGATGAAAATCGAATTTTTTACCGGGAAAATTTTCACGCATGTCGCGCATCGACACGAACACTTCGGCGGGGCTGAGCACGCCGAGCGTGTCAGGCAGCATGAAATGATCGATGCCGCTGTCGCCAATCAAGCGCATCAAACCGAACACATAGTCTTTGTTGTCGCGGTAACCGTTGGACCAATCTTCCAAATACGCATTCACGCGCAAGCCCTGTTCTTGCGCGTAACGCACGACCTCACGAATATCGGCGGCATGTTGTTCCAGCGTTTTGCCGAGCTGATTATGGCAATGTTTTTCACTGCCCTTGGTCAACAAATTCAGTACTTTACCGCCAGCGGCGACAATCCAATCCACGGTGTGCTTGCCATCGACGAAACCCAAGACCTCGACACGTTCCAGATAGCCATGCTCCGCCGCCCAAGTAGTGATGGCGCGCACCGCCTCCTGCTCGCCAGCGGACACGCGCGCGGACGCCACTTCGATGCGATCCACGTTGAGCGATTCGAGCAAGGCTTGCGCGATGTTGAGCTTTTCACCAGCGGTAAACGCCACGCCTTGGGTCTGCTCGCCGTCGCGCAAGGTGGTGTCCATAAGCGCCACGTAAGACGGCAGCGCGCCGGGATTCTGCTGATGGTTGATGCCTGAATAAACCACGTCGTTCTCCTGTTACCGCCGCAGGCCGGAAATAAAAAACCCGCCTGGTGGCGGGTCTTTTACGTCCTCAAACTTGCGAACCTACCCACCGCTCAAAGCCCGGTAATGATAATGCTCGCGATAATGGTGGTAGTGGTGTGCGTTTTCATGGAGGCGCAGTCTTGGTGAAAATGTGCGCAAAGTCAAGCCGCGCGAGGCTCAATCATCGGCTAGAATTGCCGCCTCACGCGAGGTAAGCCCATGACC
>JAITMI010000188.1 GCA_031277435.1 Pseudomonadales bacterium | reverse complement strand
GGCGAATTTTCCAGCTCAATGCAAGTCTTGCGCACCGGCCTCTTCGAACAATACGGCATCAAAAAACTCGGCGTAGCCGGCCACCCTGAAGGCTCGCCCGACATCAAGCCCGAAGAAGTCACCCAAGCCCTCTTGGAAAAGAACGCCTACGCCAAGGAACACGGCATCGACAAGTACATCACCACCCAGGTCTGTTTTGAAGCCGAACCGATCATCGCCTGGGACAAACGCATCCGCGCCGAAGGCAACACCCTGCCGATCCACATCGGCATTCCCGGCCTCGCCACCATCAAAACCCTGCTGGCGCACGCCACCGCCTGCGGCATCGGCCCCTCCATGCGCATCATCACCCGCCAGGCCGCCAACATCGCCAAACTGATGACCACCCGCGCCCCCGACAAACTGGTGCGCGAGCTCGCCAACTACCAGGCCCAAGACCCCACCTGCGGCATCAACCAAGTGCACCTGTACCCGCTCGGCGGCATGGTGAAATCCGCCAAATGGCTGTACGCGGTCATGGACGGCAAACTCACCCTCACGGATGAAGGCTTCGACGCCGATGTAGAGTTCTAAGCGGCCCGCAAGTTTGATGCAGCTCAAGCGCGCAAAAAACTTCATTCACACTTAATGGAAAATACTGCAATGCGGTTCATAATCCGCCCCGGATGAACGAAAGACGCTTCCGCTATACGCAGCCCTTTGACGCTTTAGTGCTTGCAAGGGTACGGATTACCGCAAATGGACGACGCGTAATGGACCTGACCCGGCTTCGGCCGGGTTTTTTTTGCTCGATCAGCGTGGCAAATGGCGGCTCACGTTATTGAAACGTAACATGAACCCACTCTTTATTTTCAAGCAATATGCCTTTCAAACTTACCCAAAGACTTGTTTCGTCACGTTCATTTCGCGGGTAATCGAGCACCTTGGCGCAGCGCTCAGCGCCGAGAATGGTCAACTGACAGGGGCTTGGTTCTGGCCAGGATAAATAATCGTTGAACGCATCCAGATTACCGTTCCATTTACCGCCAAGCGATTCGATGAAGCCTTTATTACAAGCTTCAATAAAGTCGCCGTAAGAGCGGATTTGGCGGCAATCTATTTGATACGCGCGCATGTCAGCGTAAGGCCTACCGACCATTCAAATGACTTTGCAACAGGTAGCGCACTATGTATTTTTTCAGCGAGTTGATGAGAGCCTTGGAGTAGTAGAGCTTGAGCCGTTTCATTGAGGCGGAGTCAGATATTGTGCTTAACAATCTGGCCCATAAAAAAGGCCCACGGACTTCTACTAATTGATCAGTAATCGCTTGCGTAGCGAGGACGCCGTGGGCCTGTCGTGTACTGTCTATTGGTACGAGGAGTTATCCCGGTCAATCCGGCTCTTGGAATTATAAAAGCGGCGAGCCGTGAATAGACCGGGAAATTATGGAACGTCAATGCCGGAAAATTAGGCCACGCTCCAGACAATCGAAACAACGATCATCCAGATGCCGAGCGCCACCGCGACTATGCCCAGGCGGCCTTGAAGCGGCGCCAATTTGGTGATCGTCCCATCCATCTTGGCTTGCGCTTCCGGGTTAGAGATGAAAGTTTTGAGCACGCCGACGCCAAGGATCAGGCCCAGGCTGGCCAGCAGCAAGGAGCTTGCCAGCAAGGTGGCCCAAAAGATCGGAAAACTGGTGAGCCAGCCCAGGTTCAATACGCTCTGGATGATGCCCCATACACCCCAAAGAGCCGAGATCGCGCCGAACCACCCTTGGTAGGGGGCCAGTTTCGCAAGCGCCTCCTTGGCGTCGGGCCGCTTGGAAAGAACCAGGCTCGGCACGGCAAGAACGCCGAGAAGGATTAGCCAAATACCGTACAACATAACTTTTCTCCAAATATTGTCGTCGCAAGGACTGAGTCGGTGAGTTTTCTATTTTGAATGATGTGTATAGTTTGGAACATACTGCTTCCCAACTATTTATTAGCGGCGGCCTTGTGGGCCGCCGCGAAGCCTATCGTATACCGCCTTGTTATTGCAAGGATTTATGCTGGCCAATAGACCGCTGGAGTATAAAAGCGGCGAGCCTTAAACAAGCTGGGAAGTTGAGGCATTCCTTGTTTTTTATCAATCAGATCGCTTGGATCAAGGGCGGATCAGCACACTCGCGCAACCACTCGCCAAGCGTGCGCCCTTGCAGCGGCCAGTCATCGTTGGCGATGGCGATCCAGGGTTCGAGCACGAAACGGCGCTGGTGCGCGCGGGGATGGGGCAGGGTGAGCTGGGGAGTATTGGAATTTTCGTTTGAAAACGTGAGCAGGTCGAGGTCGAGCGTGCGGGCTTCGTTGCGTAGGCCGCTGCGCTGGCGGCCAAAGCGGGTTTCGATGGCTTGCAGTTGCAAAAGCAGGCTCAGCGCGGTGTCGCTTGGGCGGGGTTTGAGCGCGGCGACGGCGTTGTAATAGCGCGGTGAGCCGGGCGGGCAGTCCTTGGGTTCGGACAGATAATAGGGGGAGACGCGCAAGGGCGCGGCGCTCAGTTCTCGCAGCGCGTCTACCGCTTGATCGAGAGTGGTGCGCACGGAGCCGCTCGCGCCCGGCAGGTTGGCGCCGATGGCGATAAAGGCGTAGTTGGCGAGCTCCGCCCGTGTCATATCAGTGGTGATAGGGCGCGGATCATTCAGGCACGGCATCCATGAACACGCGCGCGCGTTCGGGATCGACGTGCTGGTGAATGCCGTGGCCGAGGTTGAACACATGGCCATTGCTGGCGCCGAAACCGGCCAGTATGGCCGCCACTTCTTCGCGGATTTTTTCCGGCGAGGCGTACAGCACGGCGGGGTCGAGATTGCCTTGCAGGGCGACTTTAGCGCCGATGCGGCGTTTGGCTTCGCCGATGTCGATGCTCCAGTCGAGCCCCACGCAATCCGCGCCCGAGGCGGCGATGGCTTCCAGCCACAGGCCGCCGTTTTTGGTGAAGAGGATCACCGGTACCTGGCGGCCTTGGTGTTCGCGGATCAGGCCGTCGATGATTTGCGTCATGTAACGCAGCGAAAATTCCTGGTAGGTGACGGGGCTGAGCACGCCGCCCCAGGTATCGAAAATCTGTACCGCTTGCGCGCCGGCCTCGATCTGCGCGTTGAGATAATTGATGACCGATCGTGCCACTTTGTCGAGCAGCGCGTGCATTACCTCGGGGGTGGCCATCATCATGCGTTTGATGGTGGCGAAATCCTTGCTGCCGCCGCCTTCAACCATGTAGGTGGCGATGGTCCAGGGGCTGCCGGAGAAGCCGATCAAGGGTACTTGACCGTTCAGTTCGCGGCGGATCAGGCTGACCGCGTCGAGCACGTAGCGCAAATCGCGTTTGGTATCGACGATGGGCAGCGCGTCCACGTCCGCCGCGTTTTGTACCGGTTTGCGGAAGCGCGGGCCTTCGCCGTGTTCAAAATAGAGTTCGATGCCCATGGCGTCGGGCACGGTGAGAATATCGGAAAATAAAATCGCGGCGTCGAGCGCGAAGCGGCGCAAGGGTTGCAGCGTCACTTCGCAGGCCAGCGCGGG
>JAITMI010000167.1 GCA_031277435.1 Pseudomonadales bacterium | reverse complement strand
CCGTCCCCCCCCCCGCCCCACGCCCGCACGAACCCTAATCAAGTGTCGTTAAGAGTTTTTTGAATGGCTTTTGATAAATTTTGTAAATTCACTCATGCGCCGCGCTGATCGCTTGTTCCAGATAGTCCAACTCATCGGCGGCAGACGCTTGAGCACCGCCGCGTTTTTGGCCGGACGGCTCGAAGTATCCGAACGCACCATCTATCGCGACGTCGCCGCGCTGCAAGGCAGAGGCGTGCCGATTGAAGGGGAGGCTGGCGTTGGTTACCGGCTGGGCGCGGGTTTTCGGCTGCCGCCCTTGATGTTCAAATCCGAGGAAGCCGCCGCGCGGCTGGCGCAACACTGGCTCGACCCGGCGCTGAGCACGGCGCTCGAAGATGCCTTGGGCAAAGTGCTGAGCGTGCTGCCAACGCCGGCGCGTAATCAGGCCGAAGCCTTGCCGCTTTACGCGCCGCCGGTTGATGGCCTGGCGCCGCTGCATTTACGGGCACTGCGCGAAGCCATTACGGCGCGTTTGAAACTGCGTTTGCTGTATCGCGATGTCAGCCAGCAGGAAAGCGCGCGTATCGTGCGCCCCTTGGGTTGCTTCTATTGGGGGCGGGTGTGGACGCTGGGCGCCTGGTGTGAATTACGCGGTGATTTCCGCAGTTTCCGCCTCGATCGCATCGCGGATTTGCAATTGTCAACCGAGCATTTCCGCGATGAGCCGGGCCGCACGCTGGCGGATTTTTTGCGGCAGGTGGAGACGGATGACGAACATGCTCGTTAGGTGCGAGTGTTGAGCGGGTAATTCATGAGTGCAGGATATGTTCATCAGTCAGCGCAAAATCGTCATGAATGATGCAGCGGGCGCGTTCTTTCATTAGCCCCAAAGTGCGCGCCGTTTTGGGCTTTACTTGGCTATAGGGCACGATAGCGGCAACTTTCGTTTGTTGCTTACCGTAACTGAGTGCGATGGGTTGGCCGTTTTTGATTACCTGGTCTAGCACTTCACGAAGTCGCGCTTGCAGTTCGTCCGCCGTTATGGTTTTCATGTTTGCTCTCGCTGTTCAAAGT
Organism: Pseudomonadales bacterium; assembly: GCA_031277435.1. GTDB lineage: Bacteria > Pseudomonadota > Gammaproteobacteria > Pseudomonadales > Pseudohongiellaceae > CAILUG01. The sequence goes on along the minus strand of JAITMI010000167.1, from coordinate 2,716 downwards.
TTGCATGATCAACCTTGTGGAGGTTCATCGTTTTCTGGACGATATTCAACAATACGATGCACCCCACGCCGCAGCACATGGTTGTTTTTTTCCAGCGCATGGACGATCCACAGGATGAACAAGGCCACCAGCGATAATTTGATCGCGCTGAGTTCGTGGCCGGTGGCGATGCAAACGCCGAGCGCCGCCAGCACCCAGATGGCGGCGGCGGAGGTGACGCCGTGTACCGCGCCGTGGCGCGTCATGATGACGCCGGCGCCGAGAAAGCCAACGCCGGTGACTACCTGGCCGATGGTGCGGCTGGGGTCTACGTTGTCGCTGTCCAGTTGCAGCGATACTTTGACGAACATATAAGTGGCGAGCACGATCAAGGCGGAGGTGCGGATACCGATCGGTTTACCGCGTAACTGGCGTTCGACGCCGATCAGCGCGCCGCACAAGAGGGCGGTTCCCACCGAGGACCACTCGAAGGGATCGATGGACAGGAGCGCGCTGAGTGCGTTCATCAATAAAAATCTCCAGGGCGGAAAGGGAAGGGCGGCAACGCGCCTGACCGCCGATTGTGGGCTCGGAGCTTGGGCATTGCAATGCGAAGAAGTCCATGATCATGAGTCCATGATGCCTTGCGGTTGCCGCCAAAGCGGCTCACACTGCGGCTGTTTTTGTCTCAGCCCTGTCAGGGAGAAAAGTCAATGAAGTGGACCTTATTATCCGCGCCGCCTTTGCGCGCCTTCGCCCGCGCCGCCTGGTACCTGTTGCCTTTGGCGCTGGGCGCCGGCATCGCGTTGGCGCAGGAGCCCAAATCCTCCAACAAACCTCCCTTGCACGGCACGCACTGGGTAGCGATCACCGGCAAGCCGCTGGCGGCCAGCGCTGGCGCGATGATTTTCAATCAGGGCGGCAACGCGGTAGACGCCGCCTGCGCCATGCTCGGCGCCGCCGCCACCATGTGGGACACGCTCGGCTGGGGCGGTGAAACGCAGGCCTTGATTCACGACCCGCGCACCGGCCAGGTGTTCGCCATCAACGCGCTCGGCGCCGCGCCGAGTGGCGCCACGCCGGAGTATTTTCGCGATCAAGTGCATTTGCCTTATCCGCCCGAATACGGCCCGCTGGCGGCGATCACGCCCGGCACGCCCGGCGGTTTGCTGGTGATGCTGGCGCGTTTTGGGACGATGAGTCTTGAACAAGTGCTGGCGCCGGCGATGGAAATGGCGCGCGGTTATCCCATCGAAACGGTGCAGGCGGAAAATCTCAGCGCGGTGGAGCCGCTGTTGCGCATCTGGCCCGATTCGCGCCGCGTGTTTCTGCCGCATTACGATCCGGGCGCGCCCCGGCAAAACGGCGCGCCGCGCCCCGGTGAAATTTTCCGCCAGCCGGAATTGCTCGCGACGCTGGAAAAGCTGGTGCAGGCCGAACGCGACGCGCTGGCTCAAGGCGCCAGCCGTGAGGAAGCCATCATGGCCGCCTACGAGCGCTTCTACCGCGGTGACATCGCGCAAGAATTGACGCGCGCGGTGCAAGGGGCGGGCGGGCTCATCACCATGGAAGACCTCGACCGCTGGCAGGTTTATGTCGAGGAACCGGTAAGCACCACCTACAAAGGCATCGAAGTTTACAAGCTCAACTCCTGGGTGCAGGGCCCGGTGATGCTGCAAATGCTCAATCTGCTGGAAGGCATCGACCTGCGCGCGCTGGGCTATAACTCGCCGCGCTACATCCACACGCTGTACCAGGCCATGAACCTCGCCTATGCCGACCGCGACTTCTATTACGGCGACCCTTACTTTCCGCCCGAGGAACCAATCGAAGGTTTGCTCAGCAAGGACTACGCCCACGAGCGCGCCGCGTTGATGCAAGCGGATCGCAACGACCCCACGGTACTGCCGGGCGATCCTTATCCTTTTCAGGGCGACAGCAACCCCTTCATCAAGGTGCTGAGAAAATGGCAGATTCAGCGCCCAGGGCAGCCCTTGGCCAGCGCCGATGAATTCAACTTTGGTCACGAACAAGCGCTGCGCGCCGGCACCACTTCGATTCAAGCGGCGGACGCTGAAGGCTGGGTGGTATCGATCACCCCCAGTGGCGGCTGGATTCCCGCCTTCATCGCCGGCAACACCGGCGTGGGCCTGTCGCAGCGCATGCAGAGCTTTGGCATGGACCCCAACCGCAACCCCTTCAACGTGATGGAGCCCGGCAAACGCCCGCGCGCCACGCTATCACCGGCGCTGGCGCTCAAGGACGGCAAACCCTTCCTGTCGTTCGCGGTGCAGGGCGGAGATTTTCAGGATCAGAACCTGCTGCAATTTTTCCTCAACGTAGTCGAATTCGGCATGGACCCGCAGCAGGCCAGCGAAGCCGCGAATATGGGCAGCTATCAATTGCACAGTTCGTTTGGCGCGCCAGTCAGCGAACCCGGCAAGCTCCTCTTGCGCGCCGACACGCCGTCGCAAACTCAAACTCAGCTCATGCGCATGGGCTACGACATCGTGCTGGAAGGCAAAACTTCGGGGCCGATCAATGGTATTTATTTTGACCAGGAGCAGGGCAGCATGATCGGCGGTTCGAGTGATTATGGCGACGATTACGGTATCGCTTGGTAACGGTTGTTTGGTAACTACAGCGGAGTAGGGTTTCGCACCGGCGGTGGCCGTGGCGAGACCCTTGGAGTCCAGGGACGGACGGAAGGAGCCTACAGGGACGTACTTGCGGCGTG
>JAITMI010000161.1 GCA_031277435.1 Pseudomonadales bacterium | reverse complement strand
ATCGTTGGAACGCTCCACGAAGATCCAGCCATGACTTCTTCGGCAAAGTTCAAGCCCTTCGCATCATGCCGCCTAACTCATACCCGTCAGGCATTGTGAACATGGACCAGTTAACGGTTATTGAATTTTGGTGTGCCTATGGTGGTAAACATCCCGTCATTGGTGATGTTTGGCATTGCTTGTCGAATGCGCATGGGAATGCAGCGGACAGGTATTGCCGTTAGAGGTTTTATAGCCATGTCCCATGATGATGCACTTGTCTTTTTCTCCATCGGCTATGGGTGCTATCACTATGGCGCAGCCTCACTGCCGGTTATCCTGGCGGCTACCGTTTTTGACAAGATTCGTGAGGCACGGAAAGAATTGACGGAAAAATATTCAGTTGTTGAGAATTTCAGCGCCATCGAAATTACGGAAAAACAATATCGCAAGGCGCTAAAAGATATGCGCAGCCTGTTCTAAAATGCCTGACGCTGCGCTCACGCTGAACGGCGTAACCACCGCTTAGCTTTGGCATTGGACACTCATGGATACGATACGGGAGCAAATAACGAAAGCCGCGAAGGCGCTCGGGATTGAAGACGGCATGAAACTCGTTGCGCCACATCGCTATCAAGCCATCCTTGAGCGCATCATGTTGAACCGCACTACCTTAAGCAAGAGCGCCGTTGCGGCGGCTTGGTGGTGGGAGGCGCTGCGCGAACCAGTGGCTTACATGAATCCGCCGCTCGATACCTTGGCAACGCTAAAAGCGCTGGTTAATTCCGATGAGCCGGTTTGGTTTGTCGTAGAGGCTGACTCGCCAAAAAAGCAAGGCAACTTCTGGCTCTATGAATCCACCATCGAACCCATTTGCGCCGTCCTGCAGGCGCTGCCGTTCGTTGAGTATTATGTTGTCGCAAGGAAAATGCAGTGGCTGATCTGTGAAAACCACCACAATCAGCTCATCGCCAGTGGCGAGCCGATGGCCAGCAAGCTGGAGCGCCTGCGCGCCTGACATTGCTCACGCCAGGCGGCCTCGCCACTCCCCGCCTCAGTCCTCTATTGCCCCCGGCACGAATTTTGCTACTATCCCCGAGCCCCACGCGCTTGGCGCGTTTCTCGCGGGTCCGCGCTTATCTTGAAACAGTTGTCATGAAATTGTCGTTACAGCTCAAACTCGGCCAGCAGCTCACCATGACGCCGCAGTTGCAGCAGGCGATCAAGCTGCTGCAACTGTCTACCTTGGATTTGCAACAGGAAATCCAAGAAGTGCTGGAATCCAACCCCATGCTGGAACTCGACGAGGATTTTGACAGCCCCGCTCAAGACGCCGGCAAAGACTCCCCCTTTGATTTCAACAACGCCCCGCAAAGCACTAGTGAAGGCGCCGCGCGCGACGAGTTCGACGAGGCGCCGGATTTTTCCCCCGAACAAAACTGGAACGAGCATGACATTCCAGAACAGCTTGCGGTAGATGGCTCTTGGGACGACATCTACATCAATGGCGGCACGCATCTCGGCCATAACGGCGAAGGCGAGGAATTCGAAAACAGTTTCGAGGAACGCAACAGCGTTGACGAAACCTTGCAAGATCATCTCTTGTGGCAACTCAACCTGACGCCGATGTCCGACCGCGACCGCCTGATCGCCCTCGCCTTGATCGACGCCATCGATGTCAATGGCCAGCTCGCCTCCCCGCTCGACTCGATCCGCTCGGGATTGGCCGCCGAACTCGACATTGAAGAAGACGAAGTTCTCGCGGTGCTGCACCGTATTCAACAATTCGACCCGGTGGGCGTGGGCTACCGCGACACTCGAGAATGCCTTTCGATCCAGCTCAAGCAGCTCGACCGCCAAGCGTATCCTGGCATCGACATCGCCGAAAAAATCGTCGCCAATCATCTGGGCGAACTCGCCAGCCGCGACTACAACCACATCATGCGCAATTTGCGTATCCGCGAACCGGAATTGAAACGAGCGGTCGATATTATCCGCGGCCTCAACCCACGCCCTGGCGCCGGCATCACGCCGGCGGAAACCACATACATCGTGCCCGACGTGTTCGTCAGCAAACACAACGGTGAATGGAAAGTGGAATTGAACCCCGACACCGCGCCGCGCATCCGCGTCAACCCGCAATACGCCGCGCTCACCCGCAGTGGCCGCGACAGCGACAACGCCTTTCTGCGCGACAGCCTGCAAGAAGCGCGCTGGTTCATCAAAAGCCTGCAAAGCCGCAACGACACGCTGCTCAAGGTGGCGACGCGCATCGTCGAACATCAGAAGGAATTTCTCGAACACGGCGAGGAAGCGATGAAACCCTTGGTATTGCACGACATCGCCACCTTGGTGCAGATGCACGAATCAACCATCTCCCGCGTCACCACGCAAAAATACATGCACACTCCGCGCGGTATTTTTGAATTGAAATATTTTTTCTCCAGCCACATCGATACCGATGCTGGCGGCGAGTGCTCATCGGTCGCCATCCGCGCCGTCATCAAAAAACTGGTGGCGGCGGAAAACCCCAAAAAGCCGCTCAGCGATAGCAAAATCGCTGATTTATTGGCCGAGCAAGGCATTCAAGTGGCGCGCCGCACCATCGCCAAATACCGCGAGGTGCTGGCGATCGCGCCTTCCAACGAACGCAAGCAGCTCATGTGAAACGGAGCGGCGGCCATGCACTTCATCATCGTCAGCGGACGCTCAGGATCGGGTAAAACCACTTGCCTGCACATGCTGGAGGATGTTGGTTATTACTGCGTCGATAACCTGCCCGCCAGCCTCCTGGCCGCGCTCGCCAAACGCCTCAGCGATGAGCAGGTGCAGCTCGATGCGGTGGCGGTGAGCATCGACGCGCGCAATCTTTATGAGGATTTGGAACAGTTTCCCTATTTCTACCAAGCGTTGCGGGCAATCGCCGCCGATTGCCAGATCATTTTTCTCGACGCCGACGACAACACCCTGCTCAAGCGCTTCAGCGAAACCCGCCGCAAGCATCCCTTGTCCACCGAGGAATTGAGCCTGTTCGAAGCCATCGTGCATGAGCGCGAACTGCTCGAACCGATCGCCTCGCAAGCCGATCTCACGCTCGACACCAGCGCGCTGTCGCTGCATCAATTGCGCGACGTGATCAAGAACCGCGTGGTCGCGCGTGGCGCCAAGGGGCTGGCTTTGCAGTTTTTGTCCTTTGGGTTCAAAAATGGCGTGCCGGCGGACGCCGACACCGTATTCGACGCGCGCTGCCTGCCCAATCCGTACTGGATCGAAACCCTGCGCCCGCTCAGCGGCCTCGATCAGCCGGTACGGGACTATCTGGAGCAGCAAACGGAAGTAAACGACATGCTGCGCGACATCAGCGCCTTTCTCGAACACTGGCTGCCGCGTTACCAGGCCAACAACCGCAGCTACGTCACGGTGGCGGTGGGCTGCACCGGGGGCCGTCATCGCTCCGTGCACTTATGCGAAAAACTCAATCAGCATTTTCTCCATGCCGGTTATAATGCGCAGGTGCGTCACAAGGACTTGTCGTAGGCTGTGCGCGCCCGCACCGCTTGCCGTGGCCGCCGTTTGTGGTCCATGTGGTTTTCCATTTGTCATTTTTGAAGCAAAACGCATGATCAGTACTACCATCGTCGTACCCAATAAAGCCGGCCTGCACGCCAGAGCCGCCGCTAAATTCGTGGCCACCGCCGGCGGCTTCAACAGCAAAGTCATTTTGAGTAATGGCGACAAATCCGTGAACGGCAAAAGCATTTTGTCGCTGATGCTGCTGGCCGCCCCGCAAGGCAGCGAACTGAACCTGAAACTGGACGGCAGCGACGAGGACGCCGCGCTCGCCGCCATCCTCAAGCTCTTGGAACAACGCTTCGGCGAAGACTGAGCCGCCATCGCATGAATGAAAAATTCGAAGGCGACAAAGCGCCGGACCCCAACAGCAAAAGCCAGCGCAAACGCGAGGTGGAAGCGCTGCAAGAGCTGGGCGCCGAGCTGATTGGTTTGCCTGACTCCATCGTGGCGCGCTGCGAATTGCCGCAGCGTTTGCTGGACGCCATCAACGAGTACAAAGCCCTGCCCAACAAACACGGTGCGCAGCGGCGGCAATTGCAGTTTATCGGCAAGGTAATGCGGGAATTGGATGAGGACACGCTGGCGCGCATCCACGGCGAATTACACCAGAACGTCACGCTCGCCAAACGCCGCTTTCAGCAATTGGAACAGCAGCGCGACGCTCTGCTCACTGGCGGCAAGGATGCTTTGGGCGCTTACGTGGCCCAGCATTCAGGCGCTGATATTCAAGTTCTAAACCAACTGATCCGTCAAGCACGCAAGGAACAAGAACAGCAAAAACCGCCGGCGGCGGCGCGTAAGTTGTTTCAGATGTTGCGGGAGATTAGCGAAAGCGAAGATTGAGGCTTGGCGCCTCAATCATCACTCACCTCAATACTCGGCCCCACGCTCTCTCCGGCATCCGCCAATTGCTCCCGCACGCGCTCGGCGATGCGCAGATAAATGCCGGCGGCCTGCCCCTGCGGATCGGCGGCCACGGCTGGCGTGCCGGCGTCGCATTGTTCGCGGATGCGGCTGTCCAGGGGCAATGCGCCGAGCAGTTCCACGCCATAAGTATTGGCGATGCGCCGCGCGCCGCCTTCGCCAAAGATGTGTTCGATGTGGCCGCAATTGCTGCACACATGCAGGCTCATGTTTTCCACCACGCCCAGAATCGGCACCTGTACCTTGCGGAACATTTCGATGCCGCGCCTGGCGTCGAGCAGCGCCACGTCCTGCGGCGTGGTGACGATGACGGCGCCGCTGACGGGCACCGCTTGCGCGAGGCTGAGCTGGATGTCGCCGGTACCGGGCGGCATGTCGATGACTAGAAAGTCGAGTTCGCCCCAAGAGGTGTCGTTGAGAATCTGGTTGAAGGCGCCGACCGCCATCGGCCCGCGCCAGGCCATCGCTTGAATGTCATCGACCAGAAAACCGACGGAATTGCAGCGAATGCCGTGCGCGCTGATCGGCTCCATCTGCTTGCCATTGACGACGCGCGGTCGCGAACCGGCGGCGCCCAGCATCAAGGGCAGGCTGGGGCCGTAGATGTCGGCGTCGAACAGGCCCGCCCTGCTGCCGAGCTTGCCTAGCGCCAGGGCCAGATTGACCGCGGTGGTGGATTTGCCGACGCCGCCCTTGCCGGAGGCGACGGCGATAATATGTTTGACTTGTGAGAGGTTGGGGCTTTTGGGTATGTTCATGACGGACTTTGCGGTAAACGAGGGCAAGTGCTATAGGGTTTGAATGTATAGTGCTTGAATGTAAGGCTTCAACGCAAAATATAAAGGCAAAACCGCGTCATTCCTTGCGCAAATGGGCGGCGCGCACCACGGTTTCCGGGTGCGTGCCGAGCCAGGTGGCGCCGCAGCCTTCGTCCCCGCAATGCTCCCGCTCAATCCGCTCCAGTAAATCCGCCAAATGCGCGGGGTCAATGCCGACGCGCTCAAGCGCCAGCGCGGCATCGTCGTCCGCCTCTTGCTCGAAGCTCTTGGAATAATTCGATTGCAACACAATGCCCGGCAATAGCACGGCTGACTGGCCGATCGATGCAACATCGCCGGAAACAAAGGCCACCAAAACCGGGATGATGGACGCCTGATACGCGCTTTGCAGGCCGTGGGCGCGAATGACGTGCGAGGCTTCATGGCCAAGCACGCCTTCAAGTTCATCGTCCGTTTGCGCCAGGGCGACCAGTTGATCGGTCATGACGATGCGCCCATCCGGCAGCGCGAAAGCATTGGGGCCGAGGATGGGCGCATTCTTGAGAATGAGCTGATAGCCGCCGGGAGCCGGCGGCATGGCGGCGGTCACATGCTCCAGGCGCTTTTGCAGTTCCTTGACGCGCTGTGCGCTGAGCGTCGTGTCTTCAAGCGCGCCGATTTTTTCGAGGCCGAGCATGGCTTGCTCCGAGGCCGCGCGCGCTACCACCGGCGGCGTGCGCAAGGCCAGTTGCCGCGCGGTCCACGGCACGCCGACCAGCGCCATGAAGGCGATCACGCCCACCGTGGCCAGTATCGAGCCGAGCGCCATGCGCCAGGATTTTTCCATGCTATGCAGCAAACTCACCCGCTGTTGATTGCCGCCGCTGGCGCGCAGCATCTGGTCGATGGCCTCGTTATCCGGCGTCTCGAAACACGCGCCATCGGGCAGATAGAGTTTACGCGGCAAGGAACCCAGACGCGCCGATACCCGCAGTTGCCGCAGCGGCAATACCGTCAACAGCGGGCCCTCGGCATCCTCCAGGTAGACGTAGCCATCGTCCCCCACGAGGCGAATCCGCACCGCGACGAAACGCGCACAGCCCGCCGCAAAATAACGGCCCGCCGCCTGCATGATCACAGCCCGAAATCGAGGTCGAAGAAGCCGGCCACTTCTTCGCCAACGGCGCTGCCGGCGGCCTCCGCGT
>JAITMI010000154.1 GCA_031277435.1 Pseudomonadales bacterium | reverse complement strand
GCGTCCCCGCGCGCTGGTTTAACATTTCTTCCGGTGAATTTTGCCGCAAAACTTCACCATGCTGTAGGGGCGGGCCTTGTGCCCGCCCTGGCCTGCCGCGTTAACGGAGATAAGGGCAGGCACGAGGCCTGCCCCTACAACAAACATGCACCCCGTGGAGAAGGGCTCTATCTTACCAACTGAAATTAAGGCTCAAATTGTAACGGCGGCCATAGTCATCGTAGTTGCCGCCGCCGCCAAAAATCGGCGGTTCGCGGTTGAACAGGTTTTGCACGTTCAAGCCCAGCGACCAGGAGCCGCCGTTGTCGAGTTCGCCGTTGTAGCCGACGCGACCGTTGAACCAAGTCATCGAGGCGACGGTATTGTCGTCCACGTCGATGCCTTCGATCCAGGTGCGGTTGCGCTTTACGGAGTCGATGTAGCGCGCTTGCAATTGCAGCGACCACGCGTCAATCGCGTAGGTGGCGGTGAAGTTGCTGGTGATGGTGGGCAGCCCGCCGACGCCGGCATTGTTTTGCGGCGTGCCGCCGAGCGGCGTGTCGGAACGCTCCTTCAAGAAACCCGTCAGCCAGCGCAGGGTGAGGCGTTCGTCGTGATCGGCGAGGAGGTTCGGCTCGGCGCGCCATTGCACTTCCGTATCAATGCCACGCACGGCGGCGCCCGCTACGTTAAGAAAGCCATCGTTGATGAACACGACGCGGCCATCGTTGCCGCGCTCGATCGCGCCGCATACCGAGGTGACGCCAGCCGCGCATTCATCGACGATGCGCTGCGAGCCTAACTGCGCCACGGCGTCGGCGATTTGCACGTCGTACCAGTCCACCGAGATTTGCAGACCATCAATCCAGGCCACGAACGTGGGCTGATAAACGACGCCCGCGGTGTTGGTGGTGGCGACTTCTGGCTTGAGGTTGGGGTTGCCGCCGCGGATGGTGGTGATCAGGTAGTTTTCGTTATTGAAGGTGCGGTCTGTAATGTTGGCGCCGGTGGCTTGCGCGTCGAACAATTCGGAGAAGCTCGGCTCACGCACGTCACGCGAACGGGTAACGCGGAAACGCAAATCCTCGATTACGTCCAGGTTGGTACCGACTTTCCAACTGTCGATGGCGCCGCTGCGGTCATAAGTGGAACGCCGCGCGGCGAAATCCACCACCAAGGCTTGGCCGTTGCCGGAATCCCATACTGGAATGTTCATTTCCGCGAACCATTCCCACACGTCGGTTTGCCCGCCGATGGTAGGCGCGGTGGAAAACAAATGCAGGTTGGCGCCGCCGCCAGTGAAACCGGGCGGAATGCCGCGAATACCGAGCGAGGGCACGTTCAAGGGCGGCCCGAGCAGATCCAGATCCTTCGGCAGCGCGGTGGCGATGAACTGCTGATCGCGCCAGGTTAAGCCGCCCGCGAAACCGATCGGTCCAGCGCCCCAGCCTTCGTGCAACTGACCGGTGAGGAGAATTTCCGCGAAATCCTGATCCACGTAGCCAAGATGCACCTTGGTGGTGCCAACGTAGTCGATGGCTTCCTGGCTCATGTTGCCGCTGCCGAGCACGTTGTAAGGCACGCAGTCGGTGATCGATTGCGGATCCACCGGATACGGCAAGGGCTGCGTATTGCCGGGCAAACCCGCGGGAATATAGGGGTTGAGCGGCACCTTGGAAATGCGGCCCGCCACCGATTCCGCCAATTGTTCCAGCGTGGGGTTGAAGAGATTCACGCGGCAGACGATGTTGCCGGTGACTGGATCGACCACCGCGTCCATGCCGAGGAACGCACGGTCCACTTGCTGCAAGTTGAGCGCCTGCGAATTGCGCTTGGATTCGCCCCGCTGCCAGGACGCGCGCAAGTTCCACTTTTCCATGAAGCCCCAATCAACGCCAAAGCCGTACTGCCACTGGGTGAAGATGTTGCGCGCTTCGCGGTCGGAGCCGAGTTCAGGGCGGCCGTCAAATTGCGCGCTGCGTTTGTTGACGGAGATTTGCGTGAGATTGTTCGCGATCATCACGTCGCGCACGACTTGCGGCAGATAAGCGTTGTCAATCGCGATCAAGGGCGCCGAAGTGCCGTTGAAGGTGAAGTTGGCGTTGTTGGAGGTATCGTTGGATTCGGTACGCCCCGCCATGGCTTGCACGAAACCGCTGAGCGTCTCGCTGAAATCATATTGCAGACCGAAGAAGGCGGAACGGTTTTTCGCTTCCATACCGGTCGGTCCATTAGAGGAAGTAAGGAACGCGGTTTCCGCTTCCTTGCCGCCGGAAATCGAGGCGCTGCTGCCGGGAATGCCGGGCAGGGCGGACACGTCGCCGAAGTCGAAGGGCTCAATGCCGGTGCCATCCACGGTGAACTGCATCCAGTCGAGCGAGGTGCCGGTGCCGCGGAAAAGGCCGGTGGGCGAATCGTTGGCGGTGACCACGTTCATCAGGCTCAAGCGCTGCGGGCCGGCGCTACAGGCGACGCCCGCGCTACAGCCGGCGGCGATCCAATCGGGGTTGGTTACGTAGCCCCATTGCTCGCGCGAACTTTTCTGGCGGTAACGGTCGCCTTGGATTTCATCCGTGCGGCGGGCTTCGAGCGAGCCGATCAAGTGCAGGCGTCCATCCAGAAAATTGGTGCCGCCAGCAACCGATAGTTCCAATTGTTTGCCAGTGCCTTTGTATTCCTGCACGCCGGTGCCGATGCCCAGGCGCAAGCCTTCAAAGCGGCGATCGAGCACGAAGTTGACCACGCCGCCGAGCGCGTCCGCGCCGTAAGCCGCCGAAGCGCCGCCGGTGACGACGTCCACGCTGCGCATCAAGGCGGTGGGGAACATATCGACGTTGACCGTGCCGCGCTTGTCGGTGGGCACTACGCGCGCGCCATCGAGCAGGGTCAAGGTGCGCGAGATACCCGCGCCAGTGCCGCCCGCGTTCAGGTTGCGGATGTTCAAGGCGCCAGGGCCGCCCGAACCCACCGCCGCGTTGCCACCGTCGCCGCGCTGCGGCGTGCCGTTGTTGAAAAATTGCGGCAGGGTGTCGAGCTGTTGCGAAATCGTGCTGCCAGGCTCGAAGTCGCGTAATTCCGCGGGCGTGAGCACGGTCACCGGCACCGGCGAGTTCATCCCCGAGGTCAGCGTGATGCGGCTGCCGGTGACGTTGATTTCTTCCAGGCCGTCATCAGGCACCTGCTGCGCCGCCGCGCTTTGCCACAGGCCGAGGCTCGCCGCCGTGATGGATAGATAGAGTGCATTGCGGATAAAACGCTTGCGTGAAACGTCCATTGATTTCTCCCCTGATCGAATGTTGTTGTGGTAGCGCTTGTTGTTGTAACGAATATTGGCTTTGGCCAATTGACGCAGAAACTAATGGCAGTTTTCGCGCTTGTCAAAAATTGTTGTAAAAATTGCGTGGGGGGTGGATCGCGCGTGGCGAAAAAGCGCGGCTATATAGAGCCAAACCGTCCTGTACGGGCCGTATGTGGCACTATCAAGCGTGGTATTCCCAGGGGTTGAGCAAGCGTAATCCAACTATTCGGTCAAAATCGCGGGTGTTGCGTGTAACGAGCGTGAATCCGTGCGCCAGCGCGGTGGCGGCAATCATCGAATCGCGCCGCCCTTTTGGGTCTGGCACATGCAGTGGCGCGCACAGCAAGGCTTCGCGCTCGCCGAAGGCGAGAATGCGCCCGGCAAAGAGCTTGTGTACCTCCAGCGCCCAGCGGCGCAGGGCTTGACCGCCCGGCGGCGTGCGCCGTTCTTCGCGCAAGATGCCTTCCTCTTGTTCCAAGATGGTGATGGCGGACAAGAAAAATAACCTGAGCGGCACCGTAGAAGCCCAGGCGCGGACAAGCGGCGACTGCCCCGCCTTGCCTGGGCGCAATTCGGAAAGCACGTTCGAGTCGAGCAAATACATCAC
>JAITMI010000127.1 GCA_031277435.1 Pseudomonadales bacterium | reverse complement strand
TCGCGGATGAATATTCCACGCCCAATACCCGCGGCACGGTAGCGCTGGCCAAAGGTGGCGTGCCTGACAGCGCCACCAACCAATGGTTCATCAACCTCACCGACAACAGCGAAGGTCTTGGGCCTGACAATCCTTCTGGTGGCTTCGCCGTATTTGCCCGCGTGCGCGAGGCGGACATGGCGGTGGTGGATGCTATTGCGGGTTTGCCAGTGCTGGATTTGTATTCCCCCGCTCTTGTTGACAGGTCTTGGTTTTCGTCCTTAGATGCTTTCACCAACGTGCCAATGTTGCGCAATGACTTTCCCGACGGCTTGAATCTGGCGGATTTCGTGCTGGTCAACCGGGTTTACATTCCTGGCAATGAGGTCAATCCCTGCTTGCCGGTGAAGCCCAAAACCACCACGGAATTCGTCAACCGCAATAACATCCTGATACCAATACGTCTAAACGGGCAGATTTACGAAGTGAGCTTCCGTCAGGACTTCCCCTTGTCCGACTATCTGTTCATGCCGGAACTGTGGCGAGTGCGCCTGCTCGCGGACGTGGGCCAGGAAACGGCGGACTTCTCGCTGGAGGACGGGATACTCACCATCCCGTCGATCCTGGTGGATGGCACGGTGTTTTACAACGTGCGCCTGAAAGTGATCGACCCGGCGACATTGGAAGTCCAACTGGACAGTTTCGACACCGAGCCGCCCGCGCCCTGAGGTATGACACGGCAGCGTCCTGAAAGCCTCCCCGTATTTTGATAGCAGCTATGGGTATTGCTATCATCGCAAACAATACGCAGGAGGCAATCATGGCATCCATCACCATTCGCAACGTCCCCGATACGGTACATCGCGCCATCCGCCTGCGCGCGGCCAAGCATGGCCGCAGCACGGAGGCGGAAATTCGCGCCATTTTGGAACAGGCCGCGCAGCCGCAAGGCAGCGTCAAGCTGGGTTCTTTGTTAGCTGAGATTGGCCGCAAAGTCAGGCTGACTGATGAGGAATTCGCCATCTTCGAGAGCGCCAGCGACACAAGCACGGCGCGCGCGGTGAATTTTGAATGATTTTGCTCGATACCAACGTGGTGTCGGAACCTTTGCGCCACATACCCGCGGCTCAGGTTATCCAGTGGATCGACGCGCAACCTTTGGAAACGCTCTATTTGTCAGCGATTACCGTGGCTGAACTGCGTGCCGGCGTGGCGCTGCTTCCCGCCGGAAAGCGCCGGACGGCGCTGCACGAAGATTTGGAAACCCGGATGCTGCCCATGTTTACCGGGCGCGTGCTGCCCTTTGATATGACCTGCACGCCTGCCTATGCCGCGCTGTTGGCGCAAGTTAGAGCCGTTGGCAAGGCAATTGAAACCGCCGATGCCTGCATCGCCGCCATTGCCCTCACCAACAAGTTCATTGTCGCCACTCGTGATACGGCGCCTTTTCATGCCGCTGGCTTACGAGTCATCAATCCCTGGGATGCGGGTCATTAAAGACTGATCTCCCACTGAGCTGAGAACTTCGCGTGTTGCAAACCCTGGCCAGCGCGGCCTCCATCCTGCTCACCATTGGCGCTTACGTGCCGTATGCGCGCGCCATCCGCCTGGGTGAGGTAAAGCCGCATTTTTATTCCTGGGTGATCTGGAGCCTCACCACCTCCATCGTGTTTTTGGCCCAGCTTGCCGCCGATGGCGGCGCCGGGGCCTGGCCTACCGGGGTGTCGGCGCTCATTACCATCTACGTGGCCGCGCTGGCCTGGTGGCTCAAGAGCGATCTGAGCGTCACCCCTCTTGACCGCGGGTTTCTCGCCGCCGCCCTGGCGGCGCTGCCAGCCTGGTTTTTTACCGCTGATCCGTTGTGGTCGGTGGTGATACTCACCCTGGTGGACGCGCTCGGCTTCGGCCCGACCTTGCGCAAGCTATGGCATTTTCCCTACGAGGAAAGTTTGCTGTTTTATGCGCTCTTCGTGCTGCGCAGCGTGCTGTCCATCGTGGCGCTAGAAACGCTCAACCTTACCACCGTGCTGTTTCCGGCGATGATGGTGAGCGCCTGCACCTTGGTGTGCGTGCTCTTGTGTCAGCGCAGGCGCGCCATACCGCGTTGAAAGTGGCCGCATTCAAAGGGCCGCGTGGTGTTGTGCCGCCAAGACAGGCGTGTAATGATACCGCGCCATGTCTTTCATTACAGCAAATCGGAGCGCGTTACATGCACTTGCAGATACGAGACCCACGGGCGCGCGAATTGGCGCGCAAGATCGCCCGGCAGCGCCATGTTTCCATGACCGAAGTGGTCGTGCAGGCGCTGGAAACCGAATACCGCCGCGTGGCCGCGCAGCGGTCCTTGGCCGAGCGCCTGAATGAAATCGCCGATGAATTGGCCCTTATCGCCAAACCTGGCGGGCAAGACATGAGCCGGGATGAGATCGATGCCATGTGGGGGCATACCTGATGTTCATCGATACCTCGGTGATCGTCGCCATCCTGTCGAAAGAACCGGATGCCACCGAGTTCGCCAACCGGATTCAGGCCGCCTCTACGCAATGCCATACATCGGCCTTGGTCATACTTGAGGCGGCGATGCGGCTTTCCACCAAGCTGGGGATTGCCCCGGTCGAAGTGGACAAACGCATTCAGGCGCTTATCGCCGAAGCCGGCATCAGCCTCGTTCCCATGGACGCCGCGATCGCCAGTCTGGCCGTAAAGGCGTTTGCTGATTACGGCAAAGGCAGGGGGCACCCCGCGCAACTCAATCTGGCCGATTGCCTTTCTTATGCCTGCGCCAAGGCGCTTGGTGTTCCTCTGCTCTACAAAGGCAATGATTTCGCGCACACCGATTTGAGATGAGCATTGGGCAGGCATGTTGGCGCGCGCACGCTTGTGTCAGTGCATACGCACCCTGCGGCGTTGAAAGTGGCCGCAAGGGAAGCGCCCAGGCACGGTCTGCCTTGCGTATTGGAGGCGGCTGGTTTACCTTGCCCGGCCTCCGGAAACGGAAGTTTTCTTTTACTCAGAAGGGGTTTGCCATGCACGCATTCGTTAAAAAAGCCGGTTTTTCTTTGTTATTGTCCTTGGGCGCCATCTCCGTGGCGTATGCCCTGCCCGCCGATTTCATGGACAAACTTGAGGCCGACAGCCGCCCAGCTGAAGACAAGGCCCGCGACGGCGCCCGCCGCCCGTATCAGGTGATGGAACTCTTGGGCGTGCAGGAAGGCTGGACGGTGGTTGACGTGGCCGCTGGCGGCGGCTGGTTCACCCGTGTGATTTCGGCCGCGGTGGGGCCGAACGGCAAAGTGCTGTCGCAAGTTGGCGCCCGCGCGCTGCAAAACAACAACGGCCAGGCCGCGCGCGACATGGCGGCGGCGCTCGGTAACGTCGAGCCTATCTTCACCGATGTTGCCGAAATTCCCGCCGGCAGCGCCGATGCCGCCGTCACCGCGCTCAACTTCCACGATGCGTATAACGGCCGTGGCGAAGAAGGCGGCCAAGCCTTCCTCAAGGGCCTTTACGACGTGCTCAAGCCGGGCGGCGTGGCGCTTTTCATCGATCACGAAGGCGATGATGGCGCCGATAACCGCGCCCTGCACCGCATTCCCACCGAAGTCGCTCGTGCGCAGATCATCAAGGCGGGCTTCCAGATCGTGGCGGAATCCGACATCCTCAACACCACCGCCGATGACCATACGCTGTCTTCCAGCGACCCGATCCTGGGCCGCGACACCGATCAGTTCTTGTTCATCGTGCGTAAGCCCTGAGGACGCGCGGTGGCGAAACAAGCCGGGTAATAATGCCGTGTCTTGTATCAAAACCAGCTCAGATGCCTGTAATCAATGCCAATAATGCCTCCGGAGTTCCGGAGGCATTGCCTTTAATTGTGTGTAGAGGTCGGCGCGTTTCCGTCATGCGTTCATCAGAGATGGCGGATATCTGACGGAAACATAAGCCACAGGGGTATGATTCCAGTGTCCGCGAGATACCTGAGACCTTCGGGCCGATAGTGCTGGCGGGGTCGACCTTATGGACGAGTGAATTTCACTATGTTTGATTTAGCTGTTTCAAACCTGTCCGCCCGTGCTTGCCCAGAGCGGATCTTATCTCTTGCATTGCTCTTGGCCGTGGCGCCGATACCAAGCGCCTTGGCGCAGTTGCCGGTGGAGCAATTACAGTTACCGCCAGGACAGCAAC
>JAITMI010000109.1 GCA_031277435.1 Pseudomonadales bacterium | reverse complement strand
TTTGAATGGCGCCTGGCTCATGTGGACTGCCGCCGGCTGGCGGCCCTGGGATACCGATATCGCCTCGCTGGTTCCGCGCGGCAGCAAAGTCCTTGGCGCTACTGAAAGCCTTACCATCTCCGATATCGAAGGCGTGCTTGGCGGCGGTCTTGCTGGTAGCACGCTGCTTGGCGCCGTGGGTTTCATGACGGATGATTCTCCGCTGATTTATTCTGGCTTCGTCCAGTTCAACTTTACCTCGCGGCCAGCGCCCACCACTTGCCCCACCGGCGGCACGGGTTTGCCGCCGGCAGTCGCTGGCGGCAAGCGTTTGTGCGTACTCGAAGGCACCTACACCAGCGACCTGCGCCTGACAGCCGATTTTGAATACATCGTTTCCGGCGGTGTATTCATTGGCGGCGATAACGTCAATCCCGCTACATTGACCGTGGATGCCGGCGTCAAAACCTACGGCGAATCCGGCCTCGATTTCATTGTTATCAATCGCGGTTCCAAAATCCGGGTCAACGGCACCGCCAATAATCCCGTCATCATGACCAGCGCCAATGACGCCGAAGCAACCGCCACCACGCGCAGCCAATGGGGCGGTTTGATCATCAACGGCAACGCGCCAGTAAACGGCTGCGCCGCGGGCGTCACCTTGTGTGAACTCGAAGGCGAAGGCAGCACGGGCCTTTATGGCGGCAATGATCCACACGATAACAGCGGCAACCTCAACTATTTGCAAGTGAAATTCGCCGGTTTCAACATCACGCCGGAAAATGAACTGAACGGTATTGCATTCCAGGGCGTAGGCGATGGCACCGTGGTGGATTACGTGCACGTTCATAACAGCTCGGATGATGGCGTGGAATTTTTTGGCGGCACCGTCAACGCCAAGCATCTTGTTCTCACCGGCAATCAGGATGATTCGCTCGACTGGACCGCCGGCTGGCAAGGCAAGGTACAACATGTGCTGATCATCCCCGGCGCCGACAGCGGCGACCACGGTTTTGAAGCCGACAACAACGCCAACAACCGCGATGCCGCGCCGCGCTCGCAACCGAAAATCGCTAACGCGACGCTGCTGGGTAACGGCAATACCACCGGCGGCATTCTGCTGCGCGAAGGCACCGGCGCCAACCTGAGTAACTTCGTGGTGCAAGGTTATGGCGCCGAGTGTCTCGACATCGATCATACGGCGACATTCCTGGCCGCTGGCGGCGCGGTGAATAGCCTGAATGGCACCTTGACCATGACCAATTCCCGCGTGAATTGCGCGCTGAATTTCCGCGAGGAAGCGGACGAAAACTTTACCGTAGAGTCCTGGTTTGAAGCGCAAGCCGGCAATAGCGCCGGCCCCACCGAGATGACCAGCTACCTCAATAGCGCGCTGATCAACGGCCTGCCAGCGGCGGCACAAAGCGATGCCTTCTTCGACAACACCGATTATATCGGCGCGGTCAAAAACAGCGCCGCCGACTGGACGCAAGGCTGGACTTTCCGCCCATTCCCGGCGCTGTAACGCGCTGAAATCCGCTACCACTCCCGCAAACTCCATGCCCGCTTCCACCCGGAGCGGGCATTCGCCGGCGCCAACAAGGTCACCGCTTTGTTGGCGTCATCATTTGAGACGCAAGCAATGAAAACCCGTTTGAAGCCGCTGATCATCGCAATTCTGCTGGCGCAACACGCGACATCCCAGGCGCAAGACGGCGCTGGCCAGATAGAAGAATTTGTTACGACCGGCCGGTATATTCCAGACGAAAAACGCGCAACCGCCGCGATTTCCAACGTGCTGGACGCCGAAGCCTTCCAGATGGCGGGCGACAGCAACGTGGCGGAGGGCCTCAAGCGTATTGCCGGCCTCAATTTGCAAGGCGGCAAGTTCGTTTACATCCGTGGCCTTGGCGAGCGTTATTCCAGTACCGAACTCAACGGCTCGACGCTGCCGAGTCCGGAACCGATCAACCGTGTTGTACCGCTCGATCTTTTTCCCGCCACCATCATTGATAGCGTATTGGTACAAAAAACGTTTTCCGCGCAATTTCCGGCGGAATTCGCCGGAGGCGTCATCGAGATGCGCACCAAGGCGGTGCCGGAGGAAAATTTTCTATCGGTGTCGGCCAGCGCCGCGTATTCCGGCGGCACCACTGGCAAGAACGGGCTCGTTTATTCCGGCGGCGCCGATGATTGGACGGGATTTGATCGCGGCGCCCGCGACATGCCGGACCTGCTCAAGAACGCCATCGCCGGCAATCGCGAATTGCGGCCTAATAACATGGTATTCAACGATGGCTTCACGCCAGAGGAGCTGGAAGCGATTGGCGAAAGTCTCCCCAACAACTACAGCGTGCGCGAAGAAAAAATTCAACCGGATGCCGCCGCCACGCTGAATTTTGGCGCCGCGACGCAAGTGGGCGCCGCCGAGGATATTCAGCTCGGTTTACTTGGTAATTTCAGCTACAGCAATAGCTGGGACAGCATCACGGTATCGCGCAACAGCTACGCCGCCGATGGCCAGGGCACGCTCAGCCCCGCCAACGTGCAAAACTTCCGTTCCACCGAACACAGCCTGGACAGCTCCCTGTTTTTGACCGCTGGGGCAGAGTGGCATGAAAACAGCCTCAAAGGCACGCTGCTGCAAATTCACAAGGCGGATGATCTCGCCGGCAATTTGAGCGGTATGTACGTGGGCGAGGATTTGATGTTCAACCAATATCGCCTGGAATGGATAGAGCAAGATCTGTTATCTCAGCAGATCGACGGCGAGCATGTTTTTCCGCTGCCCGGCGACTTGACGCTCAACTGGCATTACAACGAATCACGCGCCAAACGCGAAGCGCCGGACATGCGCGAATACCGCTATGAACGCAACAAAGTCACCGGCGACTATCAATTTTCGCTACGCGGCGATGGCAACACGCGCATGTGGTCCACACTGGAGGACCAAAACAAAGACCTGGGATTCACGCTTGGCTGGTTCATGGACACGCCCTTTGGCGCTAACGCGGAGTTCACCCTTGGCATGAACCGTATGGACAAAAATCGTAATTCCACAATCCGCCGCTTCTCGTTTCTGGACCAAGGCGGCGGTATCGTCAGTAACGAGCTGCGCGCCAATCCCTCGCTGGACGCCATCATCAATCCAACCACCATCGGCCCCGGCGGCTATCAGCTACGCGAACAAACCCGCCCCACCGACAACTATACGGCGGCGCAGCGGCTGGATGCCTGGTTCGTCGAGGCCGATATCGAAATCGCCGCGTATTTGCGCTTGTTGGCGGGAGTGCGCAATGAAAAATCCGCGCAGAACGTCGAGACCTTTGATCTGTTCAACCAGAACGCGGCGCCGATCGAAAGCCAGCTAGATAGCGACGATTTATTCCCCGCGCTCACCGCCACTTACATCCTCGACCAATACGACATGCAGTTGCGCGCCAGTTATTCAAAAACGATTTCGCGGCCCGATTTCCGCGAATTGTCGCCTTCGCCGTTCACCCACCCGGTCACCGGCTTCGTGATCGTGGGCAACCCCGCGCTGACGGTGGCTTACATCAAGAACTACGATTTGCGCTGGGAATGGTATCTCTCACAAGACGAAAGTATTTCCATTGGCGTTTTTTACAAACAGTTCCAGGCGCCCATCGAGGCGGTAATTCGCCCTGGCACCACTAATGAACGCTCATTCATTAACGCCGAGGACGCGGCTACGCGCGGCATCGAGCTGGACGCTTACCATTGGTTTGGTTTCATACATCCCCGCTTGGAAAATTTCTTCGCCGCCGCCAACGTGAGCTTGATCGATTCCCAGGTCAGCATTGATCCGGCCAATGCCGGCACGCTCACCAACCCCACGCGCCGCTTGCAAGGGCAGGCCGATTACATCGCCAATTTGCAGCTTGGTTTCGATGATGGCGTTCGGCAAAGAGGCAGTTTGGTGTATCACATCACTGGCGAAAAAATCCGCGAAGTCGGTATTCTCGGGCAGCCGGACGTGATGGATCAGCCTTATGGCGAACTGGATTTTACGTACAGCCGCCAGGTCGGCGAACACTTGGAATTGACGCTGAAGCTCAAAAACCTCAGCAACGAATTGCAGGAAACCACCCAAGGCGGCCTGGACGTGAACAGTTACCGCGAGGGGCGTTCGGGCAGTATTGGTTTTACTTACACGTTCTGATTCACAACAACCACAATTTGAGACTAACGTTCACCAATAGCAAGGCCGCCACCAGCACGCACACAGCCAACAAATAATAGCACCACAAATACACGCGCTGCCGCGCCCGTTCCCACCACGGCAGCGCGGGCAGCACCGGCGAGGGAATGCGTTGAAACACATGGATGAAGGAATACAGCAGCAACATCCACAGCGTAAACAATAAACTCAGGCGCAAGCCGCGCGATGGCGCCGCTGGCGTTTCGCTCAGGGTAAAAAACATCAGCATCACGGCGCTCACCAAGACCAGCGCCAGGCACGCGCGGCGCAGCGGCCATAGCCGCCGCGCCAGTTGGTGCAGCCGGAACAACACGCGCTATGCTGGGTCGGGAATGCGCACGATCAGCAAATCGCAGCCGATGCCGCGCGACACGCCGGACGAAGTCGAACCCAGCAGCAATTCAAGCCCGCGCTTGCCGTGGCCGCCCATCAGCACCAGATCGCTGCCGAGTGTTTTCGCCAGCTCACGAATTTCACGCGCGGGCGAGCCGGTCAAACAATGCTGCCGCTCGGCGGGAATGCCGAGATCGGCGCCGATCTTCGTCAGCGCCTCGCGCGCGCTGTTGCGCGCCTCCTCGTTCAAGCCCTCGATGTCGATGCTGCTCACCTCCACCGCCATGCCCACCGCCGCCGGCTCCGCCACGTAGCAGAGGTTCAACTCGGCCTGATAAAAACGGCCAAGCTCGCGCGCCTTGTCGAGCACGTACACGGATTCATCACTCAGATCCACCGCCACCAGAATTTTTTTATAACCGCTCATGTTTACCTCCTGTAGCACATTCGTTGCCTTGATACACGCGGCGCGCCGAAACGCCCGCGCATGGGCATTTCAGCATATCATCCACCGCTGGGAAACGGCCCCAATGCCGTCAATTTTGCCTACAAAACCACGCCTCTCGTCAGGAATCGCCCCATGACCCGCCCCTTCAGCCAAGCCTGCGAAAACAACAAGCAGCCCATTCTCGACGTACTCTGCCACACGCTGCCCAGCCAAGGCCGCGTACTCGAAATCGGCTCCGGCACCGCGCAACACATATTGCATTTCGCCAAGGCGCTGCCAGGCTTACAGTGGCAGCCCAGCGAACTACCCACCGCCCTGCCTACTTTGCACGCCGGACTGGACGGCCTCGCGCCGCCCAACGTACTGCCGCCCTTAGCGCTGGACGCAAGCGAAACCCCGTGGCCGCCGCGCGAACTGGATGCCATCATCAGCATCAACACCCTGCACATCATGCCCTACGCGGCGGTGGAAAAATTCATGCAAGGCGTGGGCGCGGCCTTGAAAAGCGGCGCGCCGCTCTGTGTTTACGGCGCGTTCAAATACCACGGCGAATTCACCACCCCCAGCAATGCCGACTTCGACCAATGGCTCAAACAGCGCGACCCCACGCGCGGTATTCGCGATTTTGAACAAGTAAATGCCTGGGCCGCGCAAAATGGGTTGATCTTCGAAGCGGATCATGCGCTGCCAGCGAACAACCAACTAATTATTTGGCGAAAAAAATAAACCTGCCGCATTAGATGAGCAAAGCGATTGCCTGGTGCTCTTGACGGGGCGCTTGCGCGCAGGACGCGCGCACGCGAGCCCCCAGGGATGGGTTCACGGCGTCCCCGGCGAGAGCACCAGGCAAGCGCTTTGCGGAGCCAAAATACACACACAACATTACAGCAATTCCAAATCCTTCCGAAACGGCAAATACTCAGCCGCTTGTTCCAAATAACCAGCAACATACTCTTCTTCTTCCCGCAAAAAATCCGCGATAGCACGGCGAAAATCCTCACGCGCAATCCAATGCGCCGACCAGGTTGGCACCGGCGTAAAACCGCGCTGAATCTTGTGCTCCCCCTGCGCGCCCGAATCAATGCGTGCAATACCGTGGCGAATGCAATAGTCGATGCCCTGGTAATAACAAGTCTCGAAATGCAGAAACTGGCTCTCCCGCGTACAGCCCCAATAACGCCCATAAAGCGTCGCGCCGTCCTTGAAATACAAGGCCCCAGCGATAGGCTGCCCTCGCTGTAAGGCCAAGACCAGCAACAAATGCTCCGGCAAGGCGCGCCCCACGCGCAGAAAAAATTCCAGCGACAAATACGGCACCCGGCCACGCACCTGATAGGTACTGGCATAAAAGGTATAAAAACGCTCCCACAGCGCCGCCGTGATTTCCTCGCCCTCCAAGGCCACGAAACTGATGCCCGCCTCGCGCACCCTCTCCCGCTCCTTGCGCAAATTCTTCCGCTTGCGCGACGCAAACCCGGCTAAATAATGCTCAAAACTCGTATAGCCCCGGTTGAACCACTGATACTGGCAGCCCATGCGGCACAGCAGCCCTTGCGCGCGCAAGGCATCGCACAAATCGCGTTCAGGAAATAGCACATGCCAACTGGAGGCGCCAAGATCCCGCGCCAAACTCTCAACCCGTGCGCACAAAAAGCGCAACAATGCTGGATCATCAACGCACGTCAACACCCGCGGCCCAGCGCAAGGCGTAAACGGCGCGGCGCTCACCAGTTTTGGGTAGTAATCGAGACCATGCCGCTGATACGCATCAGCCCAGGACCAATCGAACACGTATTCGCCCATCGAATGCGTTTTCAGATACAAGGGCAAGGCCGCGCAAGGTTGCGTATCGCCGCTGCGCGACACGACGAGGTGCAAGGGCTGCCAGCCGGTTTTAGCCGAGGTGCAGCCGCTTTCTTCGAGCGCCAGCAAAAACGCATGGCGCAAAAAAGGATAATCCGCCGCGCTCAAGGCATCCCACGTTGAGGCGGGAATTTCCGCGATGCTACGGATGATACGGCAGGAATAAGATGCGGCGGACACAAACACAGCCTCCAAAATACCGCGCGCATTGTAGCGTTTTGCGTGCGCTGGCGCGGCAATTCCAGTACAGTGCCCCGCAATCAATCAGCAGGAAAAACTCGTGCCAGCGCCACAGCGGGTATCGGTGCACGGCGGCCACAGCGGCCAATTTTGCCACCATGCCAAGGACAATCTTGAGGCCATCGTCAATGCTTACATCGACGCCGGTTTCGCGTGGGCCGGCTTGACCGAACACATGCCGCCCATGGACGACGCTTGGCGCTATCCCGACGAAGCCGCCAGCGGCCTCAGCGCAACTACCTTGCAGCAACGCTTCGCCGCCTACTTCGACGAATGCCGCCGCCTGCGCGACAAATACCGCGATCGCATCGAATTATTTTGCGCCTTTGAAACCGAAACTTACCCCGGCTCCACCGCCGTGGTGCGCGAGCTGCTCCGCGCCACGCAACCGGATTACATCGTAGGCTCGGTGCACCACGTCGGCGGCATCGGCATTGATTACGACCGCGAACTCTACGCCCAGGCGCGCGCCCAGGCCGGCGGTTTGGCGCAACTTTATTGCGCGTATTTCGACGCGCAATACGCCATGCTGCTGGAGCTCGAACCCGCCGTGGTCGGCCACTTCGATCTCATCCGTATTTTTGACCAGGATTACCACAACACCCTGCGTCACCCTGAAGTGTGGGCGCGCATCGAACGCAATCTCGATTGCATCGCCCACCACGACCTGATCCTCGACTTCAACGTGCGCGGTTTCGACAAAACCGCCGAACAATATCCCTCACGCCCCGTGCTCGAAGCCGCCTTGGCGCGCCAGATCAGCATCGTCCCCGGCGACGATTCCCACGGCGTCGCCTCAGTAGCGCGCAATTACGACAAAGGCGTGGCGCTGTTGGCTGAATTGGGGCACAACCGCCAGTGGCGGCGGCCACGCTTGTACCAGTGGTGAGCGGGGCAGATTTCCAGGCAAACGGAAAAATCCGGACTATACTGTGGGGGCATCAGGAGAAATCTCATGTCCAACCAAATCAACGCCATTGCCAAAGCAGCCTTGCAACTTTCCCAACACGAGCGCGCCAAGCTGGTGGATATGCTCGTCGTAAGTTTGGACGGATTGCACGCGGACGCGGAACAAGAAAAACACAAATGCCTTGGCCGTAATCGGCTCGCGGCGGAATGCGCCAAACTCGACCCGGCATTTGAGCAAGCCATGGCGGAGGAAGGATTGCGGGGGGAGTTGGCGGCATGGCCAAAATATTGAGAGGCGAAATACGCTGGGCGAATCTTGACCCTACGATGGGCCAGGAACAAGCAGGCGAACGGCCAGTGGTTATTTTGAGCCAGAATATTTTTAACGAACGCTCAGGGACAGTCATCGCCATGGCGCTGACGAGTCAGCCGCCGCGCGCGGGTTTTCCCTTGACGCATGAGCTTGTAAAGCCGCAATTACCCAAGCGCTCATGGGTCAAGATCAGCCAAATCCGCACGCTTTCCACGAACCGGATCGGCAAGAAACTGGCGGTTATTGATGCGCAAGATCTCACTCAGCTACTTGCGGGTTTAAATGCAATAATTGGCGACTAAACCACCCATAAATCCACCACCGTCGCCCCCAACACCATCAGGCCCACTTTATTGTTGTGCAAAAAAGCGCGAAAACATTTTTCCCGCTCCCTATCCGCGATCAAAATTTGCTGATACCCGAACATCCCCGCCGCGATCAGCAGGCCGCCGTAAAACCACGGGCCGAGGCCGAAGTACGAACCGCTCACCGCCATGCACAGCAAGAATAGCGCTTGCAGCAGGCCGATGATGAG
>JAITMI010000025.1 GCA_031277435.1 Pseudomonadales bacterium | reverse complement strand
TGATGTCGAGCGAGGTGCCGAGCACGCCGTCGTAGTGCTCTTGCACCGGCGCTGGCGCGTTTTGCGCCAACACGGATGCCGCGCAGAGTAAAATGGCCCATAATCCGCGCCGCATTGCGTCAGCAATTTGTCCGGGGCCGCGCTGGCGGTGGCCTTTAATTGCTTCCATAACATTCAGTCGAGTTCTCATGGCCATCAATCGCACCTTGTTACAGTGGTCCCGTACCATACATATTTACCTGTCGATCGCATTATTGACGATTCTGGTGTTTTTCGCGCTCACCGGCATTACGCTCAATCATGCCACTCTTTTTGGCGCGGAGCCTACCGTGGTCCGCACGGAACTTGAGACCTTGCCGCCTCTGCCCTTGGATGAGGACGGCATGATTATCGATTCCCCCGAGCTGGCGCAATTGCTGCGTGAAGAATTTGGCCTGCGCCGCGCCCTGGTAACGCTGGAGATCGAAGGCGATGGCCTTTTATACATCGACTATCGCGCGCCGGGGCGTAGCGCCTACGTGGAAGTTGACGCCATCGCCGGCACCGCCAGTTACGAATCCACCGACTATGGCCTGATCGCATTCTTGAACGATCTACACAAAGGCCGCGATACTGACGTGATCTGGAAGTGGCTCTTGGACATCAGTGGCGTCTTGCTCGTGCTGTTTTCCCTGGCCGGTTTCGTGCTGCTATTGCCGAACAATTACCGCTTCAAGCGCATCGCTGGCTATTCGCTCGCGGGTTTTCTGCTGATCGGCCTCTTTTATGGGCTGTTTTGAGCCGATTTGACAAGCGCGATTGCAGCAGGCAGGATGCGCGCCCATGAACATTCTTATGAACACCCTCATCCAACACAAACGCTGGTGGCGGCTCTCTAACCGGGCCGCCTCCTGCACAGGAAGCGAAGCCGCGCATTAAGCGTCCGACTTCGCTCCGCCGTGTTCTGATAAACACAACGCAAGGCCGCCCCGGCAACGAGGCGGCCTTTTTGTTGCGTAGTGCAGGCCAAAAACGGTTCGCCTCCCACGTATTTTTTTGAGGAGAACCGACATGCGCATTGAACACACCCAACATTATCTGACTCAAGGCGGCATCGCCGTATACCGCGCCAGTATGGCCGCCGATTACCAGCAGGCGCGCCTCGACCTGATCGGCAGCCTGGATAACAACCCCGGCGTATTTCTCAGTTCCTCGTATGAAGCGCCGGGCCGCTATACACGCTGGGACATCGGCGCGGTGCGCCCGCCGCTGCGTTTCATCGCGCGTGGCCGCGACTGCGAACTGCAAGCGCTCAACGCGCGCGGCGAAATACTGCTGCGCATGATCAAAGCGCTGCTCGCTGGCGATGGCGATTTGCGCGATTTACGGCATACCGCGGATCGCCTATGTTTTGGTATAAACGAACCAGAACCGGTACTCACGGAAGAACAGCGCACGCGCCAGCGCGGCGTGTTCAGCGTGCTGCGGCGCTTGATCGCGCATTTCGCCAGCTTTGATGACAACTACCTCGGCTTTTACGGCGCCTTCGCTTACGACCTGGCGTTTCAGCTTGAAGCGGTAGAGCCCAAGCTCACCCGCGACTCAAAGCAGCGCGATCTGGTGCTGTATTTGCCCGATACCATTTTGGTAGTGGACCACAAACGCGAAGTGGCGCAGTGCCACTATTACGATTTTGAACAAACAATAGAAAATACCAAGCTGAGCACCCGCTACCTGCCGCGCCAAGTGGCGGCGGAGCCTTTCGTACCGGCGGCGGCTCCAAGCGAAACCATCGACTGCGATCATGCGCCGGGCGAATACGCCGCCGTGGTGGAACGGGCGCTGGCGTATTTTCACCGCGGTGATTTGTTTGAAGTCGTGCCGGGGCAGACTTTCAGCATGGCCTGTCCGGAGCAGCCCTCGCAACTTTTTTATCGCTTGCAAACGCAAAACCCCGCGCCTTATGGCGCGTTGATGAATCTCGGTGAAGGCGAATTTCTGGTCGCCGCGTCGCCGGAAATGTACGTGCGCGTCACTGGCCGCCGCGTGGAAAGCTGCCCCATCTCCGGCACCATCGCGCGTGGCCGCGACGCGCTCGAAGACGCCGAGCAAATCCGCGCGCTGCTCAATTCCGCCAAGGACGCCGCCGAGCTGGCGATGTGCACCGACGTCGATCGCAACGACAAGGCGCGCGTGTGCGAACCGGGCTCCATCCGCATTCTGGAACGCCGGCAAGTGGAACTGTATTCACGGCTGATTCATACCGTGGATCATGTAGAAGGCGTCTTGCGCACGGAGTTCGACGGGCTCGACGCCTTTCTCAGCCACGCCTGGGCGGTAACGCTCACCGGCGCGCCGAAACACGCCGCGCTGCAATTCATCGAAGATCACGAAAAATCGCCGCGCCGCTGGTATGGCGGCGCGCTGGGCGCGTTGCTGTTCAATGGTGATGTCAATACCGGCATCAGCATCCGCGCCATGCGCTTGCATGAAGGCCGCGCCGAAGTGCGTGCCGGCGCCACGCTGCTGGCGGATTCAGAGCCTCAGGCCGAAGAAGCCGAAACCCGCCTCAAAGCCTCAGCCTTGCTCGCGGTGCTACGGCGCGGCGCGGTCTTACCTGTACCGGAACGTCAGGTTTTGAATAATGTGGGGCAGGGCCGGCGCATTTTGATGGTGGATCATCAGGACTCCTTCGTCCACATGCTGGCCTCGTATCTGCGCGAAAGCGGCGCCGAGGTATGCACCGTGCGCCCGCCCGGCGTGCTGGCGCAATTGCAAGGCAAGACGCCGCCGCAACTGGTGGTGCTGTCGCCCGGCCCAGGCCGCCCCGCTGAACAAGGCGTGAGCGAGACCTTGCGTTTGTGCGAGCGTTTCGGCATCCCCGTGTTTGGCGTGTGCCTCGGTTTGCAAGGCATGGTGGAATACTTCGGCGGCACGCTGCGCACGCTGCCCGCGCCGATGCACGGCAAATCCTCGCTGCTCAGTTATTACCACGGCGCGCTGTTCGAGGGCTGCAAAGGTGAGTTGCGCGTGGGCCGCTATCATTCGCTGGCGGCGGATCGCGTGCCTGATTGCCTCGATGTGTTGGCGCGCGGCGACGATGGCGTGGTGATGGCGCTGCGTCACCGGACTTTACCGATGCTGGCCGTGCAATTTCATCCGGAATCCCTGCTCAGCCTCGACGGTGATCTGGGCCGCCGCTTGCTGGCCAATGCGCTGCGGATATTGTTGCCGGTGGTTTGAGCCTGCTTCTCAATGCAGCACGACATCCGTTTGCGGCTGCTCGCCGCCTTCGGCGAGCAGCCGCCCTACCGCGGCGGTATCAAAACTGTAATGCTGATTACAAAATTCACAATCGACTTCGATGTGGCCTTTTTCGCGCAAAATATCCAACAGTTCCTCGCGGCCCAGCGTGAGCAGGGTGCGTTCGACTTTCGCCAGCGAACAGGAGCAGGCGAAGTGCAGCGGCTTGGGCGGGTGCAGGCGCAGGGTTTCTTGGTGAAAGAGGCGTAGCAGCAGTGTTTCTGGCGCTAAAGTGAGCATTTCTTGCGCTTGCAAGGTAGCGGCGAGGAAGTTGAGGCGCTGCCAGTCTTCCTCGCGCTGCTCTTGGCTGAAGGCGTGGTCCTGGCTGAGCGGCAAGGCTTGCAGGAAGAAACCCGCCGCGCGTTCGGCGCTGACGAACAAGCGGAAACTGCTGGGCAATTGTTCGGATTGTTCAAAATAATTGTTGAGCGCGTCGGCCAGGGAGTCGCCGCTGAGCGCCACGATGCTTTGATAACGCTCGCCCGCCTCGGGCAGAATGCTGATGACGATATGGCCATCGCCGTAGACCTGTTGCAGCGAGCCTTCGCTTACCACGCCTTGCCAGCGCGCCAGGCCACGCAGCGCGCCGTCGCTGGTTACTTGCGCCACCAGGCTGCGCAGCGGGCCGCTGCCTTGAATCTGCAAGATCATGGTGCCCTTGAATTTGAGCGTCACCGATAACAGCGCCACCGCGGCCAGTGCGCCGCCAAGCTGCATTTGTACCGCTGGCGGGTAATCGTAGCGGCTGACGACCTCGCGCCAGGTGGCGTCGAGGTAGACGAGTTCGCCGCGAATGTCGAGTTCGTCGAAATTGAAACGCAGAAGTTGGTCGTGATGTGGCATGGGAATTCCAGAGCAAAACGCGCAAAGAGAAGCGAATTCTACTCTGCCCCGGTACAATGCGCGCCTTTACTTGCGTCGCCGCGCCGCTGAGGTAGCCATGACCACTTTTTCCGAACTGGGTTTGCACGAACGCCTGTTGAAGGCGCTGGACGCACTGGCGCTGAAAACCCCCACGCCGATTCAGGCCGCGCTGATTCCCGTGGCGCTCGGCGGGCGCGACGTGCAGGCCAGCGCCGAAACCGGCAGCGGCAAAACCGCCGCGTATGTCTTGCCCTTGTTGCAGCGCATGTTGGACAAAAAAGAGCCGAATACCGCGACGCGCGCGCTGATTTTGACGCCCACGCGCGAACTGGCGCTGCAAGTGGAAAAGCATTGCCGCGATCTTGCCGCCTTCACGCAGATCACGAGCGCCGCGGTGGTGGGCGGCGTGGCTTATGGCGAACAAAAAGCGCTGATCCGCAAAAATCCGGAAATTCTGGTGGGCACGCCGGGCCGTGTGCTGGAACACGTACAGCAGCGCTCGATTGATCTGCGCGATTTGGAATTTTTGGTCATCGACGAAGCCGACCGGATGCTGGACATGGGGTTCCGCGAGGAAGTCTTGCTCTTGGTGCGCGCCTGCCCATCCGCGCGCCAGACCTTCCTGCTCTCCGCCACGCTGGTGCATGAAGGGCTGGGCCGCATCGCGCAAGAAGTGCTGCACGAGCCCGAGATCGTGGCCATCGGCACGCATCGCTCCCAGCACGGCAACATTACGCAGCAATTTATTTTGGCGGACGACCCCGGCCACAAGCAGCAACTCGCCAATTGGCTGTTGGCGCATACGGATTACGACAAGGCGCTGGTGTTCACCAATACCCGCGAACATGCCGAACAGCTCGCGGCGTTTTTGCAGAGCCAGCGCGACGGCAAAAGCCATAATGACGTTTGGGACCGCGCAGGCAAAAAGCGTACCCGCGTGGCCGCGCTACACGGCGAAATGCCGCAGGACGAACGCAAACGCCTGATGCACTGGTTTCGTACCGGAGTGGTAAAAATCCTGGTATCCACCGATCTCGCCGCGCGCGGACTCGACGTAAAAGGCGTGGACCTGGTAGTGAATTTCGCCATGGCGCGCAGCGGCGACGATTACGTGCACCGCATTGGCCGCACTGGCCGCGCCGGTGAGCAAGGCTTGGCGGTATCCTTGATCGCGCCGCAGGAATGGAACCTGATGCAAAGCATCGAGCGTTATCTTGGCATCAAACTCGACGCGCGCGTCATCGAAGGCTTGGAAAGCCGCTTCAAAGGCCCGGCGAAAAAATCATCCGCCAAAAAATCCGATAAAGCCAAGCAGGACAAAAACAAAAAAGATAAAAAATACGAAATCCCAAAAGCCAAACAGCGCCATAGTTACAAAAAGAACATCGGCAAACGCCGCCAGCCCAGCGGCACGCACGCGCCGGATGCTGAAGCGAAAGCAGCAGTGCCGGTGCTCGATCAAATGGAGCGCAGCGGCATGGCGCCGCTCAAGCGCAAGCAGGCAGCGGGTAAGAGGCTGGTGGAAGATGAGTGAGAAACGCGCTTCCCGCCAAAATACTTTGACTTGTACGCTTTTGCCCGATGGTGCTAACTTTCCCGCGCGGTTTGGAATCCGCCTTCGCCAACTATAACTACATGCACGGGAGCTTCCACGCTTCATGGAACAAGCAATCCAGGCGCGACAACTCACCAAGACTTTCAATGGCGTTACCGCGGTCGATGCGCTCGACTTGTCGATTCCGCGCGGCGGCGCCTGGGGCTTCATTGGCCCTAGCGGCGCCGGCAAAACCACTACGATACGGCTGATCATGTCCATTCTGTTTCCGGATTCGGGCAGCTTGCGGGTATTGGGGCATGATTCGGCGTTTGAGGTGCGGCGGCGTATCGGTTATTTGCCGGAGGAGCGCGGCGTGTACGCCAAGATGCGGGTGGAGGAATTTCTGCTGTATCTGGCGCGTTTGCGCGGGGTGGACGATAACGTGGCGCGCCAGCGCGCGGCGCGGATGCTGGAACAATTGGGCTTGAATGACGTACAGCGCAAGCGCTGCGAGGATTTATCCAAGGGTATGTTGCAGCGAGTGCAATTCGTTGGCGCGATACTGCATGAGCCGGAGCTGTTGATTTTGGACGAACCGTTCAGCGGCCTTGATCCCTTGAGCGTGCGCGCGCTCAAGGAAATGATCCGCGCCGAACGCCAGCGCGGCGCTACGCTGCTTTTTTCCACCCATGTGATGGCGCAGGCCGAGGAGTTGTGCGATCAGGTGGTGATGATTCACAAAGGCCGCAAGGTGCTGGATGAATCCACCGCGCGCCTGCGCCGGCAGTTCGATGCGCGGCGCATTTTGTTCGAGCCTTTGGACTTGCAGGCGGAATTGACGCCGCTCTGCGCCCTCGCTGGCGTGGAATCGCTGCAAGCAATCGACAATGGTTATGAACTGCGCTTACGCGAAGATGCCGACACGCAAAGCATCTTGCGCGCGATGAGCGCCGCCTTGCCGCTGGCGCGGCTGGAGTTGGCGCGGAGGCGTGTGGAGGATGTGTTCATTGACTTGGTGGGTGAACAAGAATTGCGTGTACATTTGCGGGGGGTTGCATGAATCGTATTTTCTGGGTGGCGCGGCGGGAATTTTTGGCGGTAGTGACGCGCAAGAGTTTTCTGATCGGTTTGTTGCTGCCGCCCTTGATTGGCTTGGGAATGATCGCGCTGATTCCGCGTCTCATGAGCTCGTCTTCGCCAGTGGTGCGTGGTGAGATCGTCATCGTCGATCCGGCTCGAACGGCGGGAGAATTGCTGGAGAAATTGATAAGTCCAGAATCTATCACGGCGCGGCTGGAAGAAAACCAGAGCCGCGCGCCAATCCCCCTAGCCTTGCCCGAGGCGCCGCAACTTAGCGTCGTTGCCGCGCCGCCGCCGGGCGATATCGACGCCGCCAAGCGTTGGTTATCCGAGCGTTCCACTACGCGGCGCATCGCGGTGGTACAGATCGCGCCGGACGCGGTACAGCGTGCGCCTAGCAATGAACAATTTGGCGGCTATCAGTTGTTCGTCAATGAAGGCTTGGATGAACGTACCGAAAGCACGCTGCACACCGGCGCGCGCTTGGCTCTGTTACAAGCCCGCTTATCCGCTTACGACATTGCCCCGGTGGACGTTGCGCCTCTGCTGCGCGTGGAGCGCCCCGCTGCCGTGTTAGTTGAGCGCTCGGGCGAGCAATCGGGCGGTCTCGATTTCAATCGAGTTTTGCCTATGGTGATGGGTATTCTGTTGTTCATGGGCGTGATGATGGGCGGACAGATTTTGATGACCTCGACCATCGAGGAGAAATCCAGCCGCGTCATGGAGGTATTGCTGTCGGCGATGTCACCCTTGGAGCTGATGTGGGGCAAGTTGCTGGGGCTGTTCGGTGTCAGCTTATTGGGATTGGGAATTTACATTGCCTTGGGCGTGGCGGGCCTGCTGCAATTCGCGTTGTTTGGCTTGCTGGATCCGCTGTTGATTGTGTGGCTCGTGGTATTTTTCATCGTCACTTATCTGGTGTTTGGCGCTCTGATGCTGGCGATTGGCGCGGCGGTGAATCAGATTGCCGATGCGCAAACATTGTTGATGCCGGTGATGATGCCCTTGTCGCTGTCATACCTGGTGATGATCGTGGCTGGCAGAATGCCCGATTCCACCGTCAGCGTGGCGGCCAGTTTCATTCCGCCGGTGAATACTTTCGCGATGCTGGCGCGTATGGCTTCAACATCGCCGCCGCCCTTGTGGCAGTCGCTACTATCGTTGGGTATCAGCATGATAGCCGCCGCGGCGGCGGTATGGTTCGCCGCGAAAGTGCTGCGCATTGGATTATTGATGCACGGCAAGCCGCCGAATTTCATGACGCTGTTGCGTTGGGCGCGGATGGCGTGAGGTGGGATTTGAGCCGTCGGGTCTGCGCTGGCGGTGGCCGTGGCGAGACACGCCGCAAGTACATCCC